>JAOUQA010000268.1 GCA_029879605.1 Gammaproteobacteria bacterium | reverse complement strand
AAGAAAACAGCCAGTTTTATCCAGCAGCTTAAGCCCGTCAATATTAATCGCACCTGAGATATGCCCTGGGCGAGCATACATAGACATTTCACCACGGTACATTTCCTCAGGCATAGTGTCTACTAACAGGATATTAGCATTCCCAATCGCTGAAAATACTTCATCTCGATCTGAAATCAGTTCAGGTCGTAATCGTGGTGTTAATATTTTTTCTGCACGGACAACTAGTTCTGTTGTAAGTGAATATTTTGCAGATGTCCATGCGGTTAAACCACCGTTGAGAATTGCGGCATTATCAAAACCAGCCCAGCGTAGCATCCACCAGACACGGGCAGCCCATGCTGTAAAATTTGCATCATACAAAACAACCCTGGAATCATCACCAACACCCAGTGCACCCATTACTGAACAAAATTGCTCTACTGATGGCATAGCAAATTCTATTTCCTGGCTGGTATCAGACAGGTCAACCATAAGATCTGCAAACCCCGCGTTTGGAATATGGCCACAGTCATAATCTTCACGGCCACTGACATTACGATACCCGGTCTCATCATCTGGCATAGTCACAACCGTGCAATCAAGTATCACCAGGTCCGCATCATCAATATGTCTACTTAACCACTCTGCGCTGACCAGTGTATCCATTATCATCCTCTCTCATTTATAGTCTCGTTAATACTCAACGTTTACCCTGAGAAATATTGTACTCCGATTATGATATTTACAACATTAACGAATAAACCAGGCCAACTACGGCGCTTGCAGCAATCACGGGAACAATGCCAACACTGTATTTAAACAGGGCAACAAACGCTGCTATGCCAATTAGTGCGGAAAACCATTCAAAAGCCGCATCAAGTCCTTCTGGCCAGAGCACATGATAGGCAAAAAATACGGCCAGGTTCATAATTACGCCAACCACCGCGGCTGTAACGCCTGTTAATGGTGCAGTGAATTTCAGCTCATGACGCGTTGCCTCAACTGCCGGGCCACCCATCAAAATAAATAAAAAGGATGGTAAAAAAGTAAACAGGGTGGCCACTGTTGCGCCTGCTACGCCAGCCAGAGGCAATAGCTCAGGGCCAAACAGTTGTTTAGTCCAGCCACCCACAAACCCAACAAATGAAACAACCATAATTAACGGGCCTGGTGTTGTCTCCCCCAACGCAAGTCCATCAATCATCTGACTGCCACTTAACCAGGCATAATGTTCAACCCCACCCTGGTAAACATAAGGCAAAACAGCATAGGCCCCACCAAAGGTTACCAGGGCCGCCTTGGTAAAAAACCAGCCCATTTGAGTCAGTGTCGCATCCCAGCCATAATTAATAAAAAGCATGGCCATCACAGTAAGCCAGATACCCAGTCCGGCACAGGCAAACATGATCAAACGGCTCCATTTAAATTGCGCATGGGCAGGTACAGGCGTGTCATCATCAATAATGGCAGGACCATATGAACTGTGAGCTTCGCCATGATGACCACCGGTACGAAATTTATCCGCAGCAAAACGTGATCCAATATACCCGGTAATAGCTGCGGCAAGTACGATATAGGGGAAAGGCACATCAAAAACAAAAATAGCAATAAAGGCTAATACAGCCAGGGCACGTAATACATTATTCGCCAAAGCTCTTGAGCCAATACGATACGCGGCAAATACAACAATAGCTATCACCGCAGGTTTTATGCCATACAACACTCCTGCAACAGCAGGCAATTCACTATAAGCCAGGTATACCCAGGTCAACCCAATGAGAATGAACAACGATGGTAAAACAAATAAAACGCCAGCGGCAATACCACCCCAGGCCCCATGCATTAACCAGCCGATATAGGTAGCGAGTTGCTGTGCCTCAGGGCCAGGCAACACCATGGTGTAATTTAACGCATGTAAAAATCGATGCTCTGAAATCCAGCGACGTTTTTCAACCAGTTCCTGGTGCATAATACTGATGTGCCCTGCAGGCCCGCCGAAACTAATAAATCCAAGTTTTAACCAGTAAGCAAATGCTTCCCAGAAGGAAACAGCCGATGGACGCTTAGTAATTTCATCTGCAGTGACAGACATGTAATTCTCTCCTGAAAGCCGGGGGATGTGATATTTTTATATCTTCTAAATACTAACAAAGATTAATAAGAAGCATGCCTTATATTTTATGTTGAGAAACTGTTCAGAACAGAATCAACCGATATACAGCTATTTCAGACTCTTAGCTTCTATGGCTTTAATCTGGTACAACAAAACCACCAATCCAGGCAGGCAATGTTTTATAACGATTACCATCAAGACCAGTTACAGCCCTTACACAGTTCTGCATTGTTATGTCCGACACATTTCGATGCAACCACCAACCTCCAGTTTCGACTTCATCTGTTACAGCAACGATGGCTAAATTGTTTTGCTCCGCCCAGTGTTTAGCCAGAGGCTCAACGGTAACAGCCACCTGGGTATCTCTGTGTAACAGTGCACCTACGACACCGATATGATTACCAACAAAATAAAATGAATTACTATGCTCGTCTATCCCAGCATCATTTAATAACTTTAATGGCAAATGATAACCGGACCAGGAGTCTTTACTGACAAAAGAAATCCACTCATTTTTAAGTGATGAAAGATTCTTAATACCCCGCGAAGCCTGAACAACGATTGCACCACGCACATGGAAAGCATTATCGGTAGTCTTTGCCCTGGCAATAAGTCGATAATCAGGTCGTTGTTTAATTACCAGGGAAACTGGCCGGGGATCAAATACCAGCTGAACCGAAGAAGTCAGTTTATCTGTTATAGCGACATGACATTCTGCATCGCTCAAAGCATCCAGTAATTTCTGCATATGGCGTTTACTAAGCTTACCCCCATCTGCATGATCAACAAACATGGTTATAATTTTATCAGGAGTTATCGTATCCTGCGCTAACGATAATCCAGGCCTGAAAAGCAATAGCGAAATCGCTAATAATATTTTTATAAGAATGTCACACTGGAGTTTTATCATATTTTATTTTTTGAATGCAGACTCGCTTTCAAAACCACGTAACCGACAATACCAGAAACCAGTGAACCAATAATAATACCTAGCCTGTCATCAAACATTAAATCAACTCCTGTTTCCTCGAAGGCCAGAGAGCCAATAAATAAACTCATGGTAAAACCAATACCACATAATGCTGCTACCCCATACAAAGACCCCCATGATATTCCTGCAGGCAAACTGGTTAATTTAAATTTAATTGCCAGCCAGCAGAATCCAAACACACCCAGCTGTTTACCAATAAACAGACCAAGAGCAATACCGATAGGAACACTATGTAAAACATGCTCAAGTCCAACCCCCGCAAAACTAATACCGGCATTGGCAAACGCAAATACAGGCAAAACAAAAAATGCAACTACTGAGTGTAAATCATGCTCCATACTTTTTAATGGAGAGAAATTCTCATCAGTTTTTGACTTCATTGGAATAAAAACGGCCAGGAGAACACCCGCCAGGGTGGCATGAACGCCTGATTTCAGCATAGCAACCCACATAATCACACCAATCATCACATAGGCACTGGTTGAGTCTGTTTTACATCGATTTAACCAGACCAACACAGGGATACAAACCACAACAACTATTAATGAAACAATTGATATTTTTGCCGTATAAAAAACAGCAATAATCAGGATTGCCCCAATGTCATCAAAAATA
>JAOUQA010000267.1 GCA_029879605.1 Gammaproteobacteria bacterium | reverse complement strand
GTTAAACTTCTCGATATAAAAACTGGCAATATAAAAGAAATTAACAATAGTCCTGTAGTAATGGCGGAAGGGCAGGGTGGTATGTTAGATGTTGCAATTTCTCCAGATTATAAAGCCAGTGGCTGGATTTATTTTACCTATGTAAATAATGAGGGTGCTACGGTACTGGCTCGTTCAAGACTGGATGAGCATCGGTTTAAAACCTGGCAGGACTTACTGGTAACAAAGTCTACCAGTAACACAGGTCGACATTTCGGCAGTCGTATCGCGTTTGATAATAAAGGACATGTTTATTTTGCCGTAGGCGATCGCGGTGTTAGACCTAATGGACAGGACATAACAAATCATGCCGGCTCGATTATGCGATTAAAGCTGGATGGAAGTATTCCTGGTGATAATCCATTTATAAAGCAGGATAAGGCTTTGCCTGAGATCTGGAGCTATGGTCATCGTAATCCACAGGGGCTTGCTTTTGATTCTATCAGGCAACGTTTATGGTCAAGTGAACACGGCCCTCGGGGTGGTGATGAAATAAATTTAATCAAAGCGGGTGCAAATTATGGGTGGCCGGTTATTTCATATGGTAAGGAATACTGGGGTCCGGTTGATGTGGGAGAAGGTACTCATCGAGAAGGCATGGAGCAACCTGTAAAAGTCTATGTGCCATCAATTGCACCAGGTAGCTTAATGATTTACAACGGCAATGTTTTTCCTGGGTGGAAGGGTAATTTATTTCTTGGTGCCCTGAAATTACAGCATATAAACCGCGTGGTCATTGATAAGAGTGGTAGAGCAGTTAAAGAAGATCGGTTGCTGGAAAATATGCATGAACGAATTCGTGCTCTGGTACAGAGCCCGGAAGGATGGATCTATTTTTCAACGGACGGTGGGCGAATTTATCGTATGCAACCAGCAGAAAATAACGAGTAAAATAATTTTACAAAGCTAATAACAATAATCAATGGGTAAAATATTATTCGTCATCGATAACAGAAAGATAGGCAAAAATATTATCAAGCTCTGTAGTGCTAAAATCCGCAAGTAATTCTTCATCGGGTGCATCTGTATCATGAATGCGTTTTTTGGCTATAAATAATTTGACCTGTTTCTTCAGGTATTTCGTGTATTGACCAGCAAGCATAGGAATACCTTTGTCCTGGTTGCCTTCTGCTTCACGGCCATGACATGTACGGCATTCGCGCTTATAGAGTTTTTGCCCTTTTTTTATGTCGCCTTCTATCCTGGCAATATTAAGAAATCGCTTGGTAAGCATCATTCGTTCATAAGCGTCAAAATCATCACCCTCAACCAGTGGTGGTAATTTTTTTATAAGTTGAATAGATTGCATGTAGGCTGAAACATCAACAATTTCCTGTTCAGGTAATTGTCCTTTGTCCAGGTACTCAAGCATAGGTATATTCGGGCGTTTTCTATCGCGAAACAGGCGTAACTGGTTTTCTATATAACTGGCGGGTAGCCCGGCAAGCCTGGGGTATTCTCCATCTTTACCACCTTCTGCAAATTCACCATGACAGCCTGCACAGGTTTCATTAATTTCTTCTCCAATTTCCAGGTCTGGTGGATTAAGAGCAAAGCTGTTGCTGGTAAAAAGCAATAAACAGAGAGGCAGGTATTTCATATTTAATGAGAGTTGTTAGCCAAAAATATCGTAAGTCATATTATTGAACCATGAATGTGCATAAGCGGCTTCACGTTGTCGCATTTCATCACTGGAATCCAGTGGTGTTATGCCTCCAGCGCCTTTGATTTTTGTAATTTTGCCATTTTCATAGCCGTAGACCATGGCGACAGTAATAGCATCATCTGGCGCTAACATGCTGTAGCAGGTATTGATAAGTGATGGTTGTAACAGTTCATAGTCATTAAGTAATGAAACAATGGCTGCAGCGCAGACCTTGGCTTCTGAATTGGCAGCATAGCCAGATTTTGGTAAGGGTGCTGCACTTGAGCTATCACCAATTACATGAATATTTTTATGAATCATTGATTCAAAGGTTTGATGATTAACGGGACACCAGCCTGTTTTATCAGTCAGGCCAGTTTTAAATGCCAGTTTGCCAGCTTTTTGTGGCGGAATAATATTAAGTACATCAGCTTTGAAGTCTGCAGCCTGTGCGGAAACCGTTCTGGTTTTGGAATTAATACTTTCTAGCTGGCCACCTTTAGAAATACTTATCCATTCAATCATGGATTTAGAGCTGTTGTAGCCATAGTGTCGTTGCCAGCCGGCCTCAAATAATTTCTGCTTGGTAAACTGATCCTTAGCATCAAGAATGATAATTTTTGATTTGGGCTTATGTGTTTTTAAATAATGAGCGATTTGTGAAGCTCTTTCATAGGGTGCAGGAGGGCAACGAAATGGATTTGCAGGTGGTGCAATAATAACAGTGCCGCCATCACGCATGGCTTCCAGTTGTTTTTTTAATATCAGTGTTTGAGGCCCGGCCTGGTATGAGTGTGGAATTTGTTCGGCAATTTTTTCATCATAGCCTTCGATTGTATCCCATTTAAAATCAATACCGGGTGATACGATGCAGCGATCATATTTAAGTGTGTTACCAGACAATGTAGTAACAGTCTGGTTTTTTGGGTTAATGGAAGTGACGGTATCTTTTGCCAGGGTAACTCCGTGTTTGCGTAACCCGTCGTATTTAAATTCAAGCGTTTTAAAATTACGCTCACCACCAAGAAATTCATTGCTCATAAAACAGGTGGTGTAGTGCTCCCTGGGTTCAACCAGGGTGACATTAATATTGTTATCCATCAGGCGTAAATATTTAGCTGCAGTTGATCCACCAATGCCACCACCAACTATAACGACATGAGGTTTAGATCTGGCATGGGTGAAGGAACTATACAATAAACTACTGCTGGCTGTGGCCAGTGAAAGTTTAAGGAAGTGACGACGATTGAAGTTTTTCATGGGGGCTCCTTAATCCTTCAGGCTGCCATAATAATGAATTAACTGCTCAAGTCCCTGTTTTCCGTACTGAGAGTTTACGAGGCGTAATTTTTTAAGCATTTTGCGTGATACTTCGCGCTCTTCATTAATAAATTCTTCAAGGCTGTAGCGTAAATACGGCATTTTCTGACCCGCTAGAAGACCTGAGTCGTCCTCGGATAAGCGTCCTTGATTGGCATGGCATTTTTCGCAATTCTCTTCATGAATCGCTTTGCCAGCTTTGGCGAGTACAGGATCAAATTCCTGGGCAATTCGTTTCATTTTTTTGCGGGCAAAATAAACTGCCATGAGTGTAATTTCTTTTTCAGTATAGCCTTTAGCTATTCGAGACATAACAGTTGATGGTCGTTCATCATTTTTAAAAGCCATCATGGTGTCGATAAAATAATCATATGAAATTTCAGCGATACTGGGTGTGGCTGGCCCCTGGCTGGAACCATCAGGGCCATGACAGGCCGCACAGGCATTAGCAAGCATACTGGCCTGGTCAGGTGCTTTGGCATGAATAGAAAGTGATAGCAAACAACCCAGCAATATACAGCAAAATTTGTGTGATAAAGACATAGGGTTTCCCTGACTAGAGGATCTTAAAAAGAGCGTTTAAGCATAGGAGATATGGAGATGCAGGGAAATGATCTTGCTCAATTTATTGTTTATAGTGAAATGGATTCAATAGTGTTCCCTTGAGAAATGGCGCGCCCTTAGAGGGTGAAGCCGAAAAGAAATT
>JAOUQA010000266.1 GCA_029879605.1 Gammaproteobacteria bacterium | reverse complement strand
AAACTAAATAAATTATTTACCATGTTGATAACTTAATTGATGGTGTATCAGTATGTTTTGGTCTATAAAAATTAATGCAGTTATATTTTAATTTGTTAAGGGGAGAATGATGCCAACAATACTTGCGGTAGATGATTCATCATCAATGCGACAGATGGTTACATTTACATTAAAAGGTGCGGGGTTTGATGTCGTCGAAGCTGTTGATGGTCAGGATGCGCTTGATAAAGCAAAAAGTCGACCCTTTGATCTCGTTGTTACTGACGTAAATATGCCAGTAATGGATGGTATTACATTGATACGAAATCTTCGCCAGGAAGCGAATTATAAGTTTACGCCATTATTAATGCTTACAACGGAATCTGCGGCTGATAAAAAAGCTGAAGGAAAAGAAGCGGGAGCGACAGGATGGATTGTAAAGCCATTTAATCCTGAGCAGCTAATAAATACAATAAAGAAGGTGCTGGGTTAATTAACCCGGATAATCTGGAGGCTATTAATGAGTGTCGATCTTGAGCAATTTCATCAGGTGTTTTTCGAAGAAAGTTTCGAAGGACTGGATGTTATGGAGACCGGGCTCATGGAACTTGATCTGGGTGCTGCAGATAGTGAAGAAATAAATACTATTTTCAGAGCTGCTCACTCGATTAAAGGTGGAAGTGGTACATTCGGATTCCAGGGTATCGCAGACTTTACACATGTAATGGAAACACTGCTGGATGAGATGCGTGATGGACGACGTGAAGTTACTCATGATGCAGTCGACTCTTTGCTTAAGTCAGTTGATATATTACGCATGATGCTAAATTGCGAACAGGATAAGAAGGATCCAGATAATGAAAGAATCCATAGCCAGTTAAGTGATCTGGAGTCAATTCTTGCAGGTCATAAAGTGTCAGGCTCACTAGTAGAGGTAACGAGCCATGTAACTGATGGGTCTTCAGGTATTACAGGATGGCATATTATATTTGAGCCTGATGAAAGTATGATGTTAACTGGTAATGATCCTCTACGAATTATACGCGAACTGGCGGAGCTTGGTGGAATCGAGGTAGTAACGTGCGTTGATAAATTACCGACGTTTGCTGATTTGCAACCAGAAAGCTGTTACCTGTCATGGGAGATTACACTTCAGGGTGATATTTCTGAAGATGTTCTAAAGGATGTTTTCCTATGGGTGGAAGATGAATGCAAGCTGACATTAGAGCCAATTTCAAATGCAAAAGAAAATGATATTGTCGAAGCTGTCGAAGAAGGTGAAACTGAAAATCAGGTTGACAGAAAGTCAGTTGTTAAAAATGAAAGTAAATCAGCTGATTCGGGCGATCAAAAAAAATCAACCGGTTCAAGCTCGATTCGTGTTGGTATAGATAAAATCGATGACTTAATCAATATGGTTGGTGAGCTGGTTATTACTCAGTCGATGCTGAGTTTATTAGGCGAAGACTTTTCAATGAAAAATCTTGAAAAGCTACAAGATGGACTTGGTCAACTTGAGCGGCATACGCGAGAGTTACAGGAAAGCGTAATGATGATTCGTATGCTTCCAATCAGTTTCTCATTCAGTCGTTTTCCACGACTGGTGCGTGACCTGAGTTCTCAGATGGGTAAAAAAATTAATCTTGTCATGAGCGGTGAAAATACTGAAATTGATAAAACGCTAATAGAAAAGATTGGTGATCCTCTTGTTCACCTGGTGCGTAATAGCCTGGATCATGGCATTGAGATGCCTGAAGACAGAGTTGCTGCTGGCAAGGACGAAACTGGGACAATACATTTAAATGCGTATCACAAGGGCGGAAATATAGTAATAGAAATCACAGATGATGGTAAAGGAATTGATCAGGATGCTGTGTTAAATAAAGCAATTGAAAAGGGCCTGGTAGCTGATGGTGCAAGTCTGAGTACTCAGCAAATAAATGATTTAATTTTTCAACCAGGATTTTCAACAGCAAAAGAAGTGACTGATGTTTCTGGTCGTGGTGTTGGTATGGATGTTGTACGCAAGAATATTTCCAGTTTGGGAGGTGCGGTAGAGATCCAGTCAGAGTATGGCGTGGGTAGTACATTTACGATTCGACTGCCATTAACACTAGCCATACTGGATGGGCAGACTGTCATTGTTGGTGATGAGATATATATTGTGCCCCTGGTGTCTATTGTTGAATCAATCCAGATTAAGTCAGAAATGATTAATAAAGTTGCAGGAAGATGTGAAACCTTCAAGTTAAGGGATGAATATATTCCCATAGTACGTTTGAGTAGTGCTTTTGGTATAGAAAATACCAGGGCAAAGGAGCTCGAAGAAGGACTGCTTGTTGTAGTAGAAGCAGATAGAAAACCCTGTGGTTTATTTGTCGACGATTTGCTGGGCCAGCAACAGGTCGTAATTAAGTCGCTTGAGCAAAATTACCAAAGAGTTGATGGTATTTCTGGTGCAACCATTCTTGGTGATGGTTCAGTAGCTTTAATCCTGGATATACCGGGATTGTTACGTATGTCAGTCAGGCATTAAGAGAAAGTAATAATGAACGCAGATGTAGCTTATGAAATAGATGAAGATGCTGATGACCAGCTGGTGCAGGATGGAGATGAGTACCTGACGTTTCATCTTGCAAATGAGGAGTATGGAATCGATATATTACGCGTACAGGAAATACGTGGCTGGGAGAACGTGACACGAATTCCAAACTCGCCTGTTTATGTGAAAGGTGTATTGAATCTTCGCGGTGCAATTGTGCCAATAATTGATTTAAGAATACGATTTGATTTGCCTAAATCAGACTATACGGCGACGACAGTTGTTGTTGTTTTATCTGTTATGTCTAGAAAAGGCAAAGAGCGAATTGTTGGTGTCGTTGTTGATGCGATTTCAGATGTGGTTAATGCAAAGTTAAGTGAAATCCAGACGACACCTGATTTTGATTCATCAATTGAAATTGAGTATATCCAGGGACTGGCGACAGCAGGTGAAAATATGCTGATGCTGGTCGATGTGGACAAGCTTTTAAATATTGAAGAAGACGTTAACAGTTATGCAAGCGAGTTAGTTGAAGCGTGAAATTAAATGCTTCTGAAACTGTAAATAATTAATTAGATAAAGCCTGAGTAAGGAAAAAGAGATGAGAATTAATGAACCTGTAACAACAAATGAAGTAAGAATGAAAGAAGGTACGTTACTTGTTTCACGTACTAATCTAAAAGGGATTATTACTTTTGTTAATCCGGACTTTATAGAGATTAGCGGATTCTCCGAACAGGAACTTGTCGGCAAGAATCATAATATCGTGCGCCATCCTGATATGCCGCCTGAGGCATTTGATGACTTATGGAAAACGATTAAAGACGGTAAACCATGGGTGGGCATGGTAAAAAATCGCTGCAAAAATGGTGATTATTACTGGGTACAGGCAAATGTTACGCCAATGGTTAAAAATGGCAAGGTTGAAGAATATATGTCTGTGCGTACCTGTCCAAGCAGGGATCAGATATCACAGGCTGAAATATTATATAGCCAGTTGAATGCCGGGAAGGCAAGCCTGGAGCTTTCTTTGTGGCATAGACTAAATCCATTTGCAAGAATGAAGGTGTGGCAAAAACTTGGATTAGCAGGTACGGTATTTGCACTTGTAGCAGTTGCTTTGGTTGGTACACTATATAGTAATCTTGAAGAAGAAGTTCATTTTGCTGAATTGGAAATTGAGGGTATTAAATACCTCGATAAAGTTCGTC
>JAOUQA010000265.1 GCA_029879605.1 Gammaproteobacteria bacterium | reverse complement strand
CCAACGGGTATGAGCAATACCCAGAAAACCCTTGATTGGCTGTTTCTCCAGTGATTCAGCCAGGTTCTCTACTTTGCCCACTTTACGCACGCGATCAAGACAGACATCATCATTTAAAACAGCTATACCTGCAGAATCGTAGCCCCGGTATTCCAGTCGACGCAATCCTTCTAATAATATTGGAGTTACATTTCGTTCCGCAACAGCACCCACTATTCCACACATACTTTTATCCAGTCTTCTTGTTTTATCCAGAGTGTTTTACATTTTAATCTATAAAATTTTTAAAAAGGTATATCGTCATCAAAACCATCATCAGCTGCCATCGCTGGCTCAGGGGCTGACTGAGCTGACTGTTGAGGTGCCTGGGAAAAATCACCACCGCCTGAGCGACCACCCAGCATCTGCATTTCACTGGCAATAATTTTAGTCGTATAACGATCAGTCCCATCTTTTGCCTGCCATTTTTCAGTTCTTAAACTGCCTTCGACATACACCTGGGAACCTTTACGCAAATATTCACCTGCTATCTCAGCCAGACGACCAAAGAATGTGATGTTATGCCATTCGGTACGTTCCTGTTTCTGACCCGACTGTTTATCGGTCCATTGCTCGGATGTTGCCACTGAGACAGTGGTAACAGCCCCACCACTGGGCATATAACGAGTTTCAGGATCTTTACCACAATTTCCTACAATGATGACTTTGTTGACTCCGCGTGCCATTAGTTATCCTCACCTTATCTAGTATGTTTATTTTTTAATCTAATTTATTCACTGAATATTCCAGTAATTTTGCCTCGTCCAGAGCATGCAGCTCAACCTTCAAATAGGCGATACCATCATCTGGTACAACGGTAGCTTCAGCGACTCCCTGCACAGCAACCAGTTTCATTACCATCTGGTTGACCTGGTCCGCGTCTATTTTACCCACATTTAGCAGGTATGTACTGACATAGCGTGGATTTTTCATGCTAATGGCCAGCAATAACCAGATCATCAGACCAGTGGCACAGGCCAGAAAGACCCCCTCACTACCCCAATGCTGGTAACAATACCCGCCAAGCCCACCCCCGGCAAAGGCACCCATGAACTGGCTACTGGAATAAACCCCCATTGCAGTACCTTTCCTGTCTCCCGGTGACATTTTCGCCACCAGCGAAGGCAGGCTGGCTTCCAGCAAATTAAAAGCGGTGAAATAAACCACCAGGACAAAACCTATCTGCCAGACTGAATTGCCACCGACAAATAAACCCAGCTCAGCCAGCATCAATGTGCCAATAGCACCGACGAACACCTGTTTCATACGGCGCTTTTTCTCGGCCTTGATAATAAACGGAATCATAAACACCACCGATAGAAGGAAAACCGGCAAATAAAGCTTCCAGTGTTCATCAAGATGGAAATCAGCCTGGTTTTGCAACAGGTGGGGTACAGCCATATAACTGGCCATCAATACCGTATGCAACATGAAGATCCCAAAATCCAGTCTGAGTAACTGACTATCGGTAATAACCTGGCTCACCAGTGTTGGCATAGCCTGGGTATCACGGTGAAACGCACTCCTGCCGGGATCTGGCACCAGGGCAAACAAAATAATAATTGCCACCACGCCCAGTACTGCCATCACCACAAACAGGCCAGATACCCCAATGAACTGGTTCAGGAAGGGGCCCAGCACCATTGCCAGCGCAAAAGCAAAACCAATACTGACACCAATGAAGCTCATCATTTTCAGTCGATGTTCTTCTCGGGACAAATCCGCGGCCAGCGCCATCAGGGCAGCGGCAATAGCACCGGCTCCCTGCAATGCCCGACCAATAATAATGCCATAAATACTTTCTGAACTGGCTGCCAGCAGGCTACCTAAGACAAATATCACCAGCCCAATGGCAATTATCGGCTTACGGCCAAATTTATCAGATAATATGCCAAAAGGGATCTGAAGCAGGCTCTGAGTTAAACCGTAAATACCCAGTGCAATTCCCGCTAACAGGGGTGTGTAATCAGGCAAACTTTCTGCAAATATAGAAAACACCGGCAGTATCATAAACAGGCCAAGCATACGCACACCGTAGATCATCGACAGGGAATACCCTGCCTGCATTTCCAGTTTGCTCCAGCTTTCTTGATGCGGCATTTATACGGCTCATTCAGACCAAAGGCTGAATTCTACCCGAAACTTACACTCACTGCTGTCTAAATCGGCATAGCTTATTTGGACTCATTTCGTTATGCTTTATGGTTCACTTTTGAGATAGTTGTTCGCCTTATGATGCACGAAATACAGATTCGAGGGGCCCGCACCCATAACCTGAAAAACCTGAATCTTGATATTCCCCGGGATAAACTAATTGTCATCACCGGGCTTTCTGGCTCAGGCAAATCATCACTGGCATTCGATACCATATTTGCAGAAGGCCAGCGCCGCTATGTAGAATCTCTGTCAGCCTATGCCCGTCAGTTTCTATCCATGATGGAAAAACCGGACATAGACCATATTGAAGGCCTGTCTCCTGCTATTTCGATTGAACAGAAAACCACCTCGCACAATCCTCGCTCAACTGTCGGCACAGTGACTGAAATCTATGACTACCTGCGCCTGTTATTTGCCCGGGCAGGTACACCGAAGTGCCCAGACCACCATATACCTCTATCGGCCCAGACCATTTCCCAGATGGTGGATCATGTACTTGAATTACCTGAAGATACACGGCTCATGCTACTGGCTCCCGTGATACAGGGGCGTAAAGGTGAATACCAGTCATTACTGGATGACCTGAAGCGCCAGGGCTTCCTGCGTGCCAGGGTTGATGGCACGGTATATGAACTGGATGAAGTACCTGAACTGGAAAAAAACCAGAAACACACCATCGAAGTGGTAGTGGATCGTTTTAAGGTACGCCCGGATCTTGAACTACGGCTGGCGGAATCTTTTGAAACAGCCATCAATCTCACCGATGGCGTGGCGCGCATCGCCTACATGGATGATGACGTGCAGGGACGCACTAATGTCGCGGATGCAGGGACGCAAAGGAGCGACGACCATAATAAAGAAGATATTGTTTTTTCCTCTCGCTTCGCCTGCCCCACCTGTGGCTATAGTCTGAATGAACTGGAACCCAGAGTATTTTCATTCAATAACCCGGCAGGTGCCTGTGGCTCATGTGATGGCATAGGCCATATCCAGTATATTGACCCCAACAGGGTAGTCACTCACCCGACCCTCAGCCTGCCGGGCGGTGCAATTCGTGGCTGGGATCGACGCAATGCCTGGTATTACGGCATGCTGGAATGCCTTGCCAGGCATTATGATTTTGATCTTGATACGCCTTATATTGATTTACCTGAAACTATTCAGCAGATTTTATTATTCGGCAGTGGCGAAGATGAAATTGAATTCAGATACCAGGCGGGTCGAGGCGAAGTCAAAATTCGGACCCATAGTTTCGAAGGCATTATTCCCAATATGCAAAGACGATTCCTGGAAACCGAATCCAGTGCCGTGCGTGATGAAATGGTGAAATACTTTGCCCAGCAGGATTGCCCTGACTGCGCAGGTACTCGCCTGAATAAATCGGCCCGACATGTTTTTGTAGCCGACAGAACCCTGCCTGAAATCACGGCATTATCGATTGCTGACTGTTATGAGTTTTTTGAACAGCTAAACCTGCCAGGCAATAAAGGTGAAATTGCTGAAAAAGTTGTTAAAGAAATTTCTGCCCGGCTACGATTCCTGGTC
>JAOUQA010000264.1 GCA_029879605.1 Gammaproteobacteria bacterium | reverse complement strand
CCAGCCAGCCAGGCAGTTTAATGCCAGCAATATTCACTACGAGGCCTGCCAGGGCCGCGATAATTACCGGATCCTTAATAATGGTCATCTTTTCATCCGTTAGTGCAGATACAGGATTTTTGAGTTTTGTTTTCGAAGCCATGGCACGCGCCAGGAATAATCCAGCGGTATACAGGATCAGGATATTGGCAACCAGTAAATGCATGATAGAGAGTCGTGATGTCCAGTCACCGATCATGATTTTATTTAAAGGTAAACCAATGAATAAGACACTACCAAAACAGGCGGCCAGTAAAAGTGCGCCCTTGGTTTTTGCCTGGTGCGGAGTACGTTCCAGCCAGAACCAGCCAGCAGCCAGGGCCGCAGCAGTTGCAATGACAACGTAAATTATATATTTGGTTAACGAGGGACTGAATTTAATGATCGACAGGGCGAAGAATACAAAAACAGGTAGAAACACCCACTGAATCAGGCTCAGAATCGATTGTTGTAAAGCATCGGCGTTGATACCGCCGGGTTTGAAATAACGGAGTGCATAACCGCCGGCAATAAAAAGTGCCAGCTGAATCAAAGCATCAGTCATAATAATATCCCCTGATTTATTTATTAATTCTAAAGTTCACCCATAAGCTTAATACAATATTCAGATAAAAGTTAAAACTGGCTAACATATCTGGCAAAATTTCTGGATTAATGCTTGAATAAACAATAAATTAGATCTGTAACTAGAAAACAGCTCAGTTGTTAACCATCAATAGAGTGTCTAAGATTGTTAGTTGCTGATGGTCGTCTGTTCGTCTTTCCCCGGCTTAGTCGAGAACTGATATGTTTTGTACAAATTGTGGTGAAGAAACCCAACCGGAACATTCTCTTTGCACTCACTGTGGTTTTGATCTGAGTGCCGTGATTGCATTACTGGATGAACCAGATGATGATTATGATTATGTAGATGATGAAACAAGAAGCGCTGAAGAGATTGCCAGGCGTGCTTTGACTCTGGCGGCGGTTATTTCATGTGCCTATGGAGAAGATAGAGTACATATTTCAGACTGGCTAAAAAATGAGAACCTGTGGCAGGAAGTGACATCGCAAGAGCGTGAATTTCTAACCAGTAAAACATCAGCAGAAGTTGCAAGTAGATTCAGCTGGAAAATTGAAGCCCTGGTGCCTCTTTTATGGGTAATGGGCAAAATAGACATAATGCCAGGTATTGATAAACAATGTGATACTGAATCACTGAAACAGGCTGTGATCTGGCCGCCTAATCTCACCCAGGCTTATATTTCATCAGCCTGTTTGCGTGATGAAGAGACAATATATGATGAATATGAGAAGGTGTACCAGGCACACTGGGCGGTACGAGATGCAGAAATTAATAATAAACCTGTTCCGGAGGGTATAGATCCTGAAGTGATCTACGAACGCCATTATGGATTTAACTGGTTGACTGGTTACATGGGGCAGTCATGGGATGATATTACTACGGATACCTGATTATTTATCATTACATCAATATACAGATAAATATTATTTAAATTTTAGGAGTTCAATTATTCTGTTGTTTAATATTTTTACTGAAATAATTAGAGTTAATCATTAAATTACCTGATAGTTATTAAAATACAGAATTAATTTAACAATATTTGAAGAGCATGTATTTAGTTTCTGTATGTAATATTTCAGTCCTGTTATGTACGCCAGGAAAATAATGAAGAAACTGATTGTCATTGTCATCGCTGTAGGCCTGAGTTTTGTTTGCTATGCTGAGCAGGTTGTTTATAACGACACAGGCGATAAACTTTATTGTCAGATGATGGTGCATGGAAATGCATGGAGCGTAATAAAGCCAGTTCTGATTTTTACATCTAGAAATCTGTATCCTAAATATAAAAAAGAGACAGAAAAGTTGCTTTATGGTTTGATACTTCAGTAATATTTAACCAGTATTTATAATCTGGATATACCGGGTTGAAATTCTAATTTGAATTAACCTTCGTCTGTCTGCAATAAAATTATAACAGGGTATAAAAATGAATAATCCATACAGTACACCAGAAGGGCAACTGGAGAATAACCTGGTATTTTGCCGAGACTGTGGTCATAAGATTTCCAGAACAGCAACAAGCTGTCCTTCCTGTGGGGCAAAACAAAATTTAGGTGGTCGTAGCAAGGTCGCTGCTGGCCTGCTGGCTATTTTCCTGGGTGGTTTTGGAATACATCGTTTTTACCTGGGGCAGTGGTGGGGTATTTTCTATTTACTGGTGTTCTGGACCGGGATACCAGGGCTTATTTCTTTGATCGAGGGGCTTGTGTTCCTGTTGTGTAGTGAAGATAGCTGGAATGAAAAATATGGAAATAAGCAGGGTGCGTCAGCGCTTATAATGGTGGTTGTTACTTTCTTTATTATGATCCCGGTGATTGGCATACTGGCTGCTATTGCGATACCGGCCTATCAGGGTTATGTACAGAAGGCAGAGCAGGCGCGTATTCATATTCAGCAATAAGAAACTGTAATGACTACCAGTTAATCAAACAGGGTTTAATTTGCTTAATGAAATTTTTGTTGCCGGTTTTTATTTAATTCGTTTTTTGCGGCGAATAAAACCCATCATACCAGCCAGTCCAGATACAAATAGCCAGACAGCAGCAGGTAGCGGAACAGCGCTTACCTGTATCCTTGCAACTTCAATGCCTTTGGTGCCTTTCAGGGCTGCATGGTAATCACGGTGAGCATCAATATCGAAACCATCGTGCGGATTAAAGCCATGTTCATCTCGATGATGGTTGAGCAAATCATCAATCGAAAATTCAGGTTTAAATTTATTATCAATAGTTTTAAATTCAAAAGCAGGTTTATCGCCAGCATGTATAAATGCAGGGATATCGTCTGTACGATCTAAGGCCACAGGTACCGTAGCGGCAGATACACCAGTAGTCAGCAGTATTGAGGCAAGCGCCAATACGAAGCGATTCATTTTCATTTGAAGAATTCCGTTTAAAAACTTTTAACATTTGGCCCTCAGCTATCAGATGAGTGCGGAGCGAATTGTATATTAAATGTACAGTGCTGCCTACATCTACAATGGGATAGTGGTCTGAGTTTATTTTAATTATTTTTTTAGGGGTATCGTCATAAATTACTGAAATATAAGTAAATAAGCAACTGGATAATTGCTTTATCAGATTGACAGTCTGTCACCGATTGAAATATTTTTAGTGTGTATTTAATTCGAGTATATTGTTGGTTGAGCCAGTCAGGGTAATGAATGGTGGTAAAGAAGCCAGGGACTCTTTACCACCATTTTTTAACGGATGGTTAAAATTAATTATTAAGTGTTTTCCATGTCGTTTTTCCAGAATCTACAGTATGATTTTTTGTAGTAAAGTGTGCGATTTTTATCGTACTGCCGGAAGAAAGATGAACAGGAATCTCAGTACTGAATTTTGCGGTTGATGATTGTACGTTATTACGTAAATAGCCAATATCAGTTTCCATCAGCGCCTGTCCATTGGGGTCGATCAGGGTGATATGTAGATGTCCTGGTATAGGTCCACGGTTATGCAGTTTCTGTTTTATCTGGCCTCGCAAAATGAGCCTGTTATCAGCAACGTTTAGATAGGTCTGGGTAATTTGTGCTTCTTTTGAATCAAGCCGTTTAATGCTGATGTTGTTTTCCTTAAGCTGGTTATTCATGCTACAGGCAGAGGAGCCCAGCATAGTGATAACTGTGGTTAACAGGATAAGGGTTT
>JAOUQA010000263.1 GCA_029879605.1 Gammaproteobacteria bacterium | reverse complement strand
GGTGCCGGAGGGATTATTATTTAACCAGTCTTTTAAATTGATCATTTTTTAATCCCTCCGGCACCTTTTATCATGACTTTCTCCCCCTTACAGTTTGCCGAGCATTGATTACAAGCAGGGGCACAACCCATGGACGGGTTGTGAGTCGAAATGAGCCTGGATGGCGAATCGAGACGACCCGGTAACGGAGATAAAATTATTTAAACTTGTATTGGTGCTTAACAGAGCGAGTTACCAATGCTCGGGTACCCGCAGGGCAAACTGTTTCGGGGCGGCATTCTTTTGGTTACTTTTCTGTTGCTGCAGACAGAAAAGTAACTCGCCCAGGAAGGGCGAAACTAAAGCAAGAGTATTGAGTACTATTGAAAAAAGCCAAAACCCCCTCATCCCTGCCTTCTCCCAAAGGGAGAAGGAGTAAATCCTTCGATGAAGTTTATGCCCTGTGGGTACTCAGGATGACATTAGCTGATGAATGACAGTACAGGCAAGGTCCTTCGACTCCACTGCGTTTCACTCAGGATAGAAATCAAAGAATTCTATTCTTTGATTTCTACCTCTATCTTATCCACCTTCTGATACCCACGGGGTAACTTGAGTCCACGCTTGCCGCGCTCAGTGGTATGTTCATCCACCTCATCCGGCTTCATGACTTTATGTTTTGCACCACAATAAAGTTTCAACTTCTCACCGTCCTGAATCAGCTCTATGGCACATATCCATTCAGCGCCGTCTTTAAGTTTAGCCGGGGGTACATTGATAATTTTATTACCCTTGCCTTTGGCCATTTGCGGTAATTCTTCCAGCGCGGTGACGACCATGTGACCTTCGGAACTGATAGCAACAATCCAGTCGTCTTCCAGGCTTCTGACTTTTACCGGGTGTAATACTTTTGCACCGGGTGGTACTTTTAAAAATGCTTTACCGGCTTTCTGGCGTGAATGTAAGTCACCCAGCTTGAATACGAAACCATAACCGAATGAAGTAGAGACTAAATATAAATCATCCGGTTCACCCATCATCACCGCGGTGAATACTGCGCCGGGTGGTAAATTAAAACGACCGGTGAGTGGCTCACCCTGGCCGCGTGCCGATGGCAACTTGTGTGCCTGCAGGGTATAGGCACGCCCGGTGCTGTCTAAAAAGACGGCCAGTTGATTGCTCTTACCGGTCGCGGCAGACAGCAAACCATCACCGGCCTTGTAACTGAGTTTATCCGCTTCGACTTCGTGACCCTTGGCGGCACGTACCCAGCCTTTTTGTGACAACACAACCGTAATGGCTTCACTTGGGATAAGGGATGTTTCATCCATTGCCTGTGCTGCATCGCGGGCAACGATTTGTGAACGTCTTGCATCGCCGTAGGTTTCAGCATCATCGAGGATTTCTTTTTTGATCAACGTTTTTAAACGGGCATCAGAGCCGAGTAATTTTTCCAGCTGTTTACGTTCTGCTTCCAGTTCTTCCTGCTCGGCACGGATTTTCATTTCTTCCAGTCGCGCTAACTGGCGTAACTTGGTATCCAGAACATAATCCGCCTGAACATCGGTTAACTTGAAGCGCTTCATTAACAGCGGCTTGGGCTTGTCGTTTTCACGAATGATCTTGATGACTTCATCGATGTTCAAAAACGCAATTAACAAACCATCTAATAAATGCAGACGCTTGTTTACTTTTTCTAAGCGCCAGTTCAGACGGTTACGTACTGTCTGTACCCGGTAGGTCAACCATTCTTTTAGAATCATGCGCAGGTTTTTAACACCCGGCTTGCCATCGATACCAATCATGTTCATGTTGACACGATAAGTATTTTCCAGGTCGGTGGTAGCAAACAGGTGATTCATTAACTGTTCGACATCAACACGGTTAGAGCGTGGCACGATCACTAAACGGGTCGGGTTTTCATGATCAGATTCATCGCGAATATCTTCTACCATGGGCAGTTTTTTCGCAGTCATCTGCATAGCGATCTGCTCCAGTATTTTGTTACCGGACACTTTATAGGGCAACGCGGTGATCACGATATCGCCGTCTTCTTTTTCATATTTAGCACGGGCACGGATACTGCCATTGCCCTTTTCATACATGGCGAGAATTTCTTCACGGGGGGTAATAATTTCTGCCTCGGTGGGATAGTCCGGCCCCTGGATGTGTTCACAGAGTTCGGTTACCGTCGACTTGGGCTGATCGAGTAAGCGAATACAGGCAGTCGCCACTTCTCTTAAATTGTGTGGCGGAATATCCGTAGCCATACCCACGGCGATACCCATACCACCATTGAGCAACAGGTTGGGTAAACGGGCTGGCAGGGATTTCGGTTCTTCCATGGTGCCATCAAAATTAGGAATCCAGTCAACAGTGCCCTGCCCCAGTTCCTGCAATAACACTTCTGCATAACCGGATAACTTTGATTCGGTGTAACGCATGGCAGCGAAGGATTTTGGATCATCCGGTGAACCCCAGTTACCCTGGCCATCAACCAGTGGGTAACGGTAGGAAAAGTTCTGCGCCATCAGTACCATGGCTTCGTAACAGGCACTGTCACCGTGGGGATGAAACTTACCCAGCACGTCACCAACCGTACGGGCCGATTTTTTATATTTTGATTGCGCGTTTAAACCCAGCTCGGACATGGCATAAACAATACGACGCTGCACCGGTTTTAAACCGTCACCAATAAACGGCAATGCGCGATCGAGAATGACGTACATGGAATAATCCAGGTAAGCCTTCTCGGTGAATTCTGCTAAAGGCTGTCGTTCTATGCCTTCGAAATTTAAATCGTCTTGATTTGACATTATTAATTACCGTTTTTTGTTTTTTCCGCAAATGAACGCAAATAAACGCTAATAAAAGCTTTTTGTTTTTATGTTTATAAGACTATGAGAATATCTCTGCTTCTTTTTGTCATCCTGAGTATCCACGTAGGCGCTCGGAATGACATTATCTCGACAATATAAAAACCAGAATAAATTAAATGCCTTTATTTGCGTTTATTTGCGTTCATTTGCGGACTCAATCTTTTTAAATTAAATCTCTGCAAGGTCGCCCTTCTTCTCCAGCCACGCCTTGCGATCACCCGCGCGTTTTTTCGCCAGTAACATATCCATCATCTTGTTACTGTTGTCACCGGCTACAACGATCAAACGCACCAGGCGTCGTGTATCCGGGGCAATCGATGTTTCGCGCAACTGCAGGGGATTCATTTCACCCAGGCCTTTAAAGCGAGTGACCTGCACCTTGCCTTTTTTCTTTTCGGCACTGATACGATCCAGCACACCCTGCTTCTCCGCTTCGTCCAGGGCATAGAACACTTCTTTACCTACATCGATACGGAACAGCGGCGGCATGGCAACATAAACATGACCGGCTTCAACCAGTGGACGGAAGTGACGCAGGAACAGGGCACATAATAAAGTGGCGATGTGATAACCGTCAGAATCCGCATCCGCGAGAATACAGATTTTGCCATAACGCAAATCACTCAGTTTATCGCTACCCGGTTCAACACCGATGGCAACTGAAATATCGTGTACTTCCTGCGAGGCCAGCACCTGGTCCGGCTCAACTTCCCAGGTATTTAAAATTTTTCCACGCAGCGGCATGATGGCCTGGAATTCACGGTCTCGTGCCTGCTTGGCTGAACCACCGGCTGAATCACCTTCCACCAGGAACAGTTCGGTACGGCTCACATCGGTAGAACTGCAATCCGCCAGCTTGCCCGGTAAGGCCGGACCCTGGGTCACTTTTTTACGC
>JAOUQA010000175.1 GCA_029879605.1 Gammaproteobacteria bacterium | reverse complement strand
TTATTATGTTTTTCGTATCGAGAATGCTGAGCTTGCGATGCTTAAGCAGCTTGAATTAATCAACGAATTTGAAGCATTCAAAGAAGCTAAAAATTACGCTAAACAGCAGCGTGCAGCCCAGAGTGCAGATGATACTGCAACGATTAAGGTGATGTTTGCCGATAACCTGTTACACGCAGAAGAACAGTTAATGGAAAAGCGTGAAAAACCTATTGTGATGGAGCACGAAAAATAAGGCTGGTAAATTTTTTATTATTCAGTAGTCCAACAAACCTGAAATATTTATTTTGTAGTTACCCCGTATATGGATGAAAAGGAATATAAAAAAACATACAGTGAAATAAATACTTTGCGCTGTGTTTATGAAAAAGCCTTATGTTCCCTTGTTTGTCGTTGTTCTAAAGCACAACAGTTTCGAATAGCAGATCGTATTGGATATAGTTGTTCTTCCGAGTCTGCTCAGTATCAGTGTAGTCAATTTATTTCATTGCTGAGAAAGCAGACACGGTTCGTTTTTAAGTTGAATGAAATCGCAGGGCCATTACCTCATAATAAAGAAATTAGAGTTCAGAATGGTGGGTTACAGGGATTGCAGAAAATAATTCCGGGTTACCATGATCAGGAAGAAGTAACAGATATTTATAGCTTGTTGCAGGTTGTTATTGAACAGTATGATGATATTGAGCAGTTGCCCTATGACACGATTATACAGTCGGTGATGGCATACAGGGCGAGACCAAAGAGACGGTCAAAAAAATAAGTGCAGGATGAGATTTTTGGTTACAGGTGAATTATGCAAAGAGCAAGAACAGTAGAAGAATACATAGCCCTGGTGAAAGAGGCGCTATATGAAATTGATGAAATGAGAGCATCTATTGCTTATGATGAAGAAGGCATGGGAGATGCCATCAAGTATATTGATGAACTGGAATATAACATGAAGGAGATTTTTGACCTTATGGCATCTGGCGATTATTGCTGGCGTACCGGGGATCTGAAATATATGGATATAATCCGGCATATGGATGAAGGTATGCTGCCTTTTCGATCTTTATTGATACGAATAAATGAAACGCATAAAAAAGGCCTGGAGACAGATGAAGACTAATGGTTGATAAGAAGAGAAAAAACCCCTGGTCTTTCATCTCATCAAAAAATATTTACGAAAACCCGTGGATATATATTCAGGAAGACCAGATTATTAATCCGGCAGGTAAGCCTGGAATCTATGGCAAAGTTTGTTTTAAAAGCCAGGCGACAGGTATTATTCCCGTTGATGATGAAGGTAATACATGGCTGGTAGGGCAGCACAGGTATACATTGAATCAGTGGTCATGGGAAATCCCGATGGGAGGTTCGCCAACTGGAGAAGATTGTAAAACAACTGCATTACGAGAATTAGAAGAAGAGACAGGATTGATTGCAGGAAGTCTGGAGCAGATACTGTTTTTACACACTTCAAATTCCATCACTGATGAAGAAGCCTATGTTTTCCTGGCGCGAGATCTAAGACCAGGAGTGGCTGCGCTGGAAGATACTGAATCTGATCTCGAGGTAAAAAAACTGTCACTGAGTGATGCGATTGGCATGGCGCAGAATGGACAGATAACGGATGCGGTCAGCGTTGCCGGTCTGCTGCATCTGGCGCTGAATGCTGAAAATTATGGTATTCAATTGAAACAGGATGATGTGTGAACCAGCCTGGTGCTGATTTTCCATTGGTCGGCGTGGCAGCATTGATTATTAAGGATGGTCGATTGCTACTGGGTAAGAGAAGAAAATCACCAGGTGAGAATAGCTGGCAATGCCCTGGTGGTTCGCTTGAGTTGGGTGAAACTGTATTTGATTGCGCCATTCGTGAAACACGAGAAAAAACAGGCCTTGTTATTGATCGCTTAGTCCATGGCCCCTATACCAGTAATTTTTTTGCGGAAGAGAATTTTCATTCTATTACATTATATGTCGTTGCATCCTGCGATCGGGTACAGCTAGAAAATCGAGAGCCTTCTGCGGCTTCTGACTGGGGCTGGTATAAGAAAGATGAGTTGCCTGAACCATTGTTCCTGCCCCTGTTGTTGTTAAAGCAGGACCACCCGGTATTCTGGGAGCAGTTGTTCTAAAGTTTCAGGTATCTGATGGGTTGGATATCTTATTAATAATAAATTGTGCCAGTTCAGAATCGATATCATGACTGACTGATTGGAATAAATCAGCAATTTTATTTCGTTGAATGTCACCGTCAGGAACCAGGATAGGCGTCATTTTATACCTGTTAGAGCTATTATCACCACTGTCGACTTTTTCGTGGCTAAAACCCGTATCAATATTCCAGTTAAAGCTATGTTCAATACCCAGTTTGTTGTAAGTAAACTGGAACCTGACAGGTTTGTTCTTATTGTTTAACCAGGCAAATAAATCGTGATTATCATCGCTAAACCATAGTCGTTGTAATTCTTCTGTTGATTGTTTGCTGGTTTTGATAAGGCGCAACATTTTTTAAGTACCTGCAGGTGTGAAAAAAAGTTATCAAGTATAAAATGAACTATAAATAAGCATGATCAAGAAAAAATGATTTTAATTATCTATTCCGGGATTATCAAATATGGATGAGCAAAATAAGTCGTCGATGCAGGCGCTCTGGGATACAGCCATGCTGGATGCAGGAAGCGCTGCCTGGCTAGAAAGCCTGTATGAAGTGTATTTGCAGAATCCTAATCATGTTGAGAGACACTGGCGAGATTATTTTGATACCCTGCCCAGGGTCAATGGTGTCGTTGTTGAAGATTTGCCGCACAGTGAAATAAAACAGTATTTTAGAAATCTGGCTAAAAATCGGTCTGTCTCTGCTATGAGTAGTGGCATTCCAGCTGAAAGTAGTAATCTTGAATATGAGCGTAAACAGGTTCATGTTTTACAGTTAATCAATGCCTATCGGTTCAGAGGGCACCAGATTGCTAATCTGGATCCTTTAAAGCGAAACCCTGTGCCAGATATTACAGATTTAGGTTTGCGGCATCATGAATTATCAGAAGCCGATTACGAAACTGTATTTGAAACAGGTTCTTTATATGGTCCTGAGCAGGCCAGTCTAAAAGAGATACATACGATTATTCAGCAGACATATTGTCAGTCAGTCGGTGCTGAATATATGCATATTACCGAAACGGATGAAAAACGCTGGATACAGCATCGACTCGAAAGCGTACGTAGTAAAGCTGATTTAAGCCAGCAACAGAAAATAACTATTCTAGATCGACTCACAGCTGCCGAAGGTCTGGAAAAATATTTACACACCAAATATGTTGGACAAAAACGATTTTCATTAGAAGGCGGAGAAACATTAATACCATTACTGGATGAAATAGTTCAACGTGCAGGTGGATACGAGATGAAAGAAGTCGTCATTGGCATGGCACATCGTGGCAGGTTGAACGTGCTGGTAAATATAATGGGTAAAACCCCGGAAGAGCTTTTTCAGGAATTTGAAGGCAGGAAAAAAGGCTGTGCCGATACAGCTGGAGACGTGAAATATCATATGGGCTATTCTTCAGATGTAAAAACATCCAGTGGTCCTGTACATCTGGCGCTTGCATTTAATCCTTCGCATCTTGAAATTGTTGCGCCCGTGGTTGAAGGATCTGTTCGTGCCCGGCAGGAAAGAAGAAATGACAGTGATGGCGACCAGGTTCTGCCAGTGCAGATTCATGGTGATGCCGCGTTTGCCGGCCAGGGTGTTGTGATGGAGACCTTGCAGATGTCTCAGTCCCGTGGTTATTCAACCAAGGGAACAATTCATATCATTATTAATAACCAGATAGGTTTCACGACCAGTAATATCCAGGATAGTCGTTCTACCTATTACTGCACCGACGTGGCAAAAATGGTCAATGCCCCTATTTTCCATGTAAATGGCGATGACCCGGATGCTGTCATACTGGTAACCCAGATAGCGCTTGATTATCGTATGGCATACAAGAAAGATGTTGTTATCGATATGGTCTGTTATCGGCGACATGGACACAATGAAGCCGATGAGCCATCAGCAACTCAGCCAATGATGTATAAGAAGGTAAAAGCCCTGCCAACAACACGTCATAGATATGCCAGTCAGCTGGTGAGTGAGGCTGTGATTTCACAGCAGCAGGTTGAGGATATGGTTAAGACGTATCGTGATGAGCTGGATGCGGGCCATTGTGTTGTGCCAAATATGTTAAATAGTCATAGTGTGAATCATAATTTTCAGATCGACTGGTCACCTTTTATAAAAGATACACTGGACACGCCAGCGAATACTGCCGTGAGTATTGATGTAATTCGACAGTTATCTGCAAAGCTGGAGCAGTTACCCGAGGAATTTGAATTACACAGTCGTGTCGAAAAAATCATGAACGATCGGCATAAAATGGCTGCTGGTGCATTGCCACTGGACTGGGGTTACGCAGAGACTATGGCTTATGCCACCCTGGTTAATGAAAAATATGGCATCAGGCTATCAGGTCAGGATTGTGGCCGGGGAACATTTTTTCATCGACATTCAGTCTGGCATAACCAGCTAAATGGTATGTCTTATGTGCCATTACGAAATATCAGTAAGGATCAGGGAAATTTCCTGGTTATTGATTCGCTTTTATCAGAAGAAGCAGTACTGGCATTTGAATATGGTTATGCCACGGCCGAGCCAGAAACACTGGTGTTATGGGAAGCGCAATTTGGTGATTTTGCGAATAACGCACAGGTTGTTATCGATCAGTTTATTGCAGCAGGTGAGCAAAAATGGAATCGCATGTGTGGATTAACCATGTTATTACCACATGGTTTTGAGGGTCAGGGTGCAGAACATTCATCTGCCAGGCTGGAACGTTATTTACAGCTATGTGCGCAAGATAATATACAGGTATGTGTACCTTCTACACCAGCGCAGATATTTCATTTATTACGCAGGCAAATGATAAGACGCTGTCGTAAGCCTTTAATCACCATGACGCCAAAAAGTTTATTGCGACATAAACTGGCAGTAAGTACGCTGGAGGATTTAACCGAAAAGCAGTTTATGCGCGTGATAGATGAGATAGATCCCCTGGATACTAAAAAAGTCAGGCGCATCGTGGTTTGTAGTGGTAAAGTTTATTACGACCTGCTTGAGCACAGGCGTCTTGCTGAAATAGATGATATTGCATTAATACGCATGGAAGAGTTGTATCCGTTTCCTGCTCAGGAATTAAATGAAGTTATAAATCAGTATGTAAATGCAGATGAATTTATCTGGTGCCAGGAAGAACCCAAGAACCAGGGGGCGTGGGATTATCTTGAGCCAAGGCTGGCGGCCAAGTTGAATATAGATTTCCAGGTACGGTATGTT
>JAOUQA010000087.1 GCA_029879605.1 Gammaproteobacteria bacterium | reverse complement strand
CGTGAGCCCTCATCTGTTCCCGCTGTTGGATCAGCAATTGTACATGGAAGACAGCAGAAAGCGCTGGTAGCTGAGGCGCTGGACATTGAGATAGAGTAACCATTCAGGAATAGTTAATATGACAATTGAGGTAAAAGTTCCCACCTTGCCAGAGTCAGTTGCTGATGCTGTTGTTCTTACCTGGCATAAAAAGCCGGGTGATACTGTCAGGCGTGATGAGTCACTGGTTGATGTTGAAACAGATAAGGTTGTACTTGAAGTGCCGGCACCGGCTGATGGTATTTTAACTGAAATCAGTCAGGACGAGGGAGCCATCGTTGTCACTGACCAGGTGCTGGCCGTAATACAGGCGGGGACAGTAGAAAAAGACAGTGGCAAGGTAGAAAAAAAATCAGCGAATACAGCTAATTCAGAGCAAAAAGAAATCATAATTACACCATCGGCTAAAAAATTAATGCAGGAGAATAATATTTCTGCGAGTGAAGTGCCAGGTTCAGGTCGTGATGGGCGTGTACTGAAAGAAGATGTTATTAATTATATGTCCAGTCAGCAAACAAAAGTAACATCAAAGCCCGCAGTCGTTGATAAAGAAGCAGTGAATTATGGTGAGAGAATAGAAAAACGTGTGCCGATGACTCGACTAAGAGCGAGAATCGCGGAGCGGCTGGTTGAGGCGCAGCAGAGTGCAGCGATATTAACCACCTTTAACGAGGTTAATATGCAGCCAGTGATGGATTTACGTAAAAAGTACCAGGAAAAGTTTGAAAAAGAATATGATGTGCGACTTGGCTTTATGTCGTTTTTTATCAAGGCATGTATTGAAGCGTTAAAACAGTTCCCGGCAGTAAATGCATCAATTGATGCAAGTGATATTGTATATCATGGTTATTTTGATATAGGAGTTGCGGTATCATCACCCCGTGGGCTGGTCGTGCCCATTCTCCGTAATGCAGATCAGATGAATCTGGCGGAGATAGAAAAAGCAATTAATGATTATGTTGAGAAAGCAAAAAACAACACAATTGTTATTGAAGATTTAACTGGGGGTACATTCACTCTGTCCAATGGTGGGGTTTTTGGCTCATTATTATCAACGCCAATATTAAATCCTCCCCAGAGTGCGATTCTTGGTATGCATAAAATTCAGGAACGGCCGATAGTTGAAAATGGTGAAATAGTTGCGAGGCCAATGATGTACCTGGCACTTTCATATGATCATAGAATTATAGATGGACGTGAAGCAGTACAATTTTTAGTAACTATCAAAGATTGCCTGGAAGATCCGGCAAGAATGATAATTGGTGTGTAATACAGGTTTAAATAATGTCAGAAAAATATGATGTCATTGTAATTGGTGCAGGCCCTGCAGGTTATGTGTCGGCAATACGTTGCGCACAGCTGGGTTTAAAGACGGCCTGTGTTGATGACTGGCTGGATAAAGATGGCAAGTATGTGCTGGGTGGAACCTGTTTGAATGTGGGTTGTATTCCATCCAAGTCATTGCTTGAGTCATCAGAATTATATTCGCGCTGTAAAAATGAATTAAGTCAGCATGGTATTTATGCCCGGGAAGTTAGTCTTGAGCTTGATACTATGATGGAAAGAAAAAACGGGGTTATTAAAGATCTCACACGTGGTATAGAAAGTTTATTTAAATCGAATAATATCGACTGGTTAAAAGGTCGCGGCCGACTGCTGGCAAATAAACATGTTGAAGTTGCTGCTGAGGATAGTAAATCTGTTTATCAGGCAGAGAATATTATTATTGCTACAGGTTCGAGTTCAATAGAAATACCGGGCGTGAAATACGATGATCAAAATATTGTTGATTCCACTGGTGCACTTGAATTTACAGAAGTTCCTCAACGACTTGGGGTGATTGGTGCAGGCGTTATTGGTCTGGAACTGGGTAGTGTATGGCGACGCCTGGGTTCTGAGGTGGTTATTATCGAGGCACAGGATGAGTTTTTGTCAGTAGCAGATACACAGATTGCACGAGACAGTAAACGGGAGTTTAAAAAGCAGGGGCTTGATATTCGCCTGGGTGCGCGCTTGATGTCAGCTGAAGTTAAATCAGCAAAGACAGGTAGTCAGGTTGCAGTTCAATACCAGGATGCAAGGGGTGATCACAAAGAAGTTTTTGATAAATTAATTATTGCCGTTGGACGAGCGCCAAATAGTGATAATTTATTTGATGAAGAAGTAGAGCTGCTGCTGGATGAACGTAGTTTTATACATGTGAATGAACAATGTGAAACATCATTGCCAGGTGTTTATGCTATTGGCGATGTTGTGCGTGGCCCGATGCTGGCCCATAAGGGTTCAGAAGAAGGCATCATGGTGGCGGAGTTAATCGCAGGTAATCATGCCGAAGTGAATTACGATCTTGTGCCTTCGGTTATTTATACTCATCCTGAAATCGCCTGGGTAGGAAAAAATGAACAGCATTTAAAAGCCGCTGGTGAAAAATACAAGGTGGGGATGTTCCCGTTTGCAGCCAGTGGAAGAGCAAGGGCGCTGGGTGTAACAACAGGTATGATAAAGATTCTTACACATGCTGAAACTGATCGCGTGCTTGGGGTACATATTTTTGGCCCGCAGGCTTCTGAGCTGGTAGCCCAGGCGGTGATTGCAATGGAACTGGGTGCCAGTTCAGAAGATCTTGGGTTAACTATGTTTGCACATCCTACCTTGTCTGAATCACTGCATGAAGCAGCACTGGCAGTGAGTAATAATGCGATACATATCCCGGCAAAAAAAACCAAGAAATAATTTTTTAATTTTACAGCGATTTGAGAAAAGCCTTAATTCCTGGAGTTCATAATGAATTTGCATGAATATCAGTCTAAACAGTTATTCAAAAAATACGGTATGCCCGTGCCTAATAATCATGTTGTAAGTGTCTCAGCAGATGTGCCAGCCGCACTGGATGATATTGGCGGAGACCGCTGGGTAGTAAAGGCACAGGTACATGCCGGTGGTCGAGGTAAGGCAGGTGGTGTAAAACTGGTTGATAATAAAGACGATGCAAGCCATGAAGTCGGTCGCATGTTAAATAGTAGACTGGTTACCTATCAAACCGGTGCTGACGGTCAGCCGGTTCATCATGTGTTACTGGAAGAAACCTGCAATATTGAACGCGAGCTTTACGTGGGTGCCGTTATTGATCGCTCAACTCGTCGAGTAGTGTTTATGGCATCAACAGAGGGTGGGGTTGAAATTGAAAAAGTTGCAGCCGAAACCCCGGAAAAGATTTTACGCGCCAGTCTCGACCCCATGCTGGGTCTTATGCCCTACCAGTGTCGTAAACTGGCTTTTGGTCTTGACCTGGAAGGTGAGCAGATCAAACAGTTCACTAAACTATTAATGGGTCTGGCAAAGTTATTTGTCGAAAAAGATTTAAGCCTGGTAGAAATTAATCCCCTGGTAGTTACCAGCGAAGGTAACCTGTTATGTCTCGATGGAAAAATTAATGTTGATGATAATGCCTTGTACCGTCAGCCTGACATGATCGAGATGAGAGACAGCACCCAGGAAGATGAAAGAGAGAATCGGGCAAAAGAGTGGGATCTAAATTATATTGCACTTGATGGTAGTATCGGTTGCATGGTTAATGGCGCTGGGCTGGCAATGGCGACAATGGATTTAATAAAGTTACATGGCGGTGAACCTGCCAATTTTCTAGATGTGGGTGGTGGTGCAACTAAAGAGCGGGTAGCTGAAGCATTTAAAATAATTTTATCAGACACAAATGTTGAAGCGGTGCTGGTGAATATTTTTGGCGGTATTGTACGTTGTGATTTAATTGCTGAAGGTATTGTCGGTGCGGTGGAAGAAGTGGGTATTAAAGTACCCGTTGTTGTTCGACTTGAAGGTAATAACGCTGAGAAGGGTTTTGAAATACTGGATAACAGTGGGCTGAATTTGATAACGGCTCACGGGTTAACGGAGGCAGCTCAAAAAGCAGTTGCTGCAGCTGGAGAAAAAAAATGAGTGTATTGATCAATCGCGAAACCAGGGTTATTTGTCAGGGGTTTACCGGTAAGCAGGGTACATTTCATTCGGAGCAGGCCATTGAATATGGCACGAAAATGGTCGGTGGTGTGACACCGGGTAAAGGTGGACAGCAGCACCTGGGCCTACCTGTATTTAATACTGTAAAAGACGCTGTCACAGATACTGGGGCAACAGCTTCAGTAATTTATGTGCCAGCACCGTTCTGTAAGGATTCGATTGTGGAAGCCGTGGATGCCGGTATAGAATTAATCGTTTGTATAACCGAAGGCATACCAACCCTGGATATGCTAGAGGCAAAAATTATTGCCGATAGTGCGGGCGTACGGTTAATAGGGCCCAATTGCCCGGGTATCATTACACCGGACGAATGTAAGATTGGTATTATGCCGGGTCACATTCACCAGGCGGGCAAGGTAGGCGTAGTTTCTCGTTCAGGAACGTTAACCTATGAAGCAGTTAAACAGACCAGTGATCTTGGTTTTGGCCAGACAACCTGTATTGGTATCGGTGGTGACCCTATTCCCGGCACTAATTTTATTGATTGCCTGCAGTTATTTGAAGATGACCCAGCGACTGAAGCAATTCTCATGGTGGGGGAAATTGGTGGTACAGCCGAAGAAGAAGCGGCTGAATATATTCAGAGTAATATTAACAAGCCGGTAACAGCATTTATTGCCGGTGGTACTGCACCAAAAGGTAAACGTATGGGTCATGCAGGGGCAATTATCGCAGGTGGTAAAGGTACTGCCGAAGAAAAGTTTAAGGCACTTGAGAGCGCCGGAGTACACACAGTGCGTTCTCCAGCAGATTTAGGTAAAGGCGTTGCAGAAGCAACAGGCTGGTAGCTTTTAGTCTGGTACCTGCCTGGGGCCGATGTTTATACCCAGCGATAAACGCATTTCAGTACTTCTGTTTTCACTTACTTCGTGCATCATATCAGGTGGAAAAAATACCATCATGCCCTCGCGGGGCGTGACATGGGTTGTGAAATTATTAACTGTTAATAATAATTCACCTGAATTCTCCGGGACTTTCACATAATAAACTGCTGATAATAGTTCATCGTAATCATCATGGCGATGGGCGGTTGTAGAGTCGCCAGGTTGCATGACGTTAAACCAGAGTCCCGCCTGTAATTCTTCTGCTTGCATATTTAGTATCATTGCGGCCGAAGATACAGCGGCCTGTAGAATGAGTTCTTTTTCCGGGATCTTGTCACTGGAAATATAAATATTTTCATAACGGCCAGCAAAAAAATGGCTGCGTTTATTATCATCATCGCTGAGATGCGGATAAAAACTGTTTAGTAGCTTGCTATTCAGTGAGCTGAAATCATCAATTAATTTGCTGTAAAGCACAGGGTGCTGAAATAAGCACATAATATCTACCGTGGTTAAGGGCAAAAAATTGATTTTAAGAGATTTGCCGATATGGTGTAAAATAAAGCAATTTTATTAGTCGGCAGTAATAAATTTATGACCAGCAATACGGGCAAGCCAGATGTGATTTATTCTCAGACACTCGAAAAAGTGACTGATTTCGTGTTTGATGACAAAGTTGCCGACGTTTTTCGCGATATGATCGGGCGCTCAGTGCCGGGTTACGGCTCACTGGTATCCATGATTCCTGTTCTGGCGAGAGAATATGTTCAGCCAGCAAGTCATTGTTATGATCTTGGCTGTTCGCTGGGCGCTGTTACCCTGGCGTTAAGGCATTCAATATTAGGAGATGATGTGAAGATTGTTGCTGTCGATAATTCCTCGGCAATGGTCAGCAAATGTCAGGATTATATTAATAATGATGCGAGCGACATTCCTGTTGAGATTATCTGTGATGATATTCGTAATATTGAAATCATTAAGGCATCGTTTGTTGCGCTGAATTTTACTTTGCAGTTCATTACTCCAGATGAACGATTAACAATCCTGAAAAGAATATTTGATGGCATGAATAACAATGGTGTGCTTTTGTTATCTGAAAAAATATGCTTTGATAATGAGCGAGATCAGCAATGGATGACGGATTTACATGTTGCTTTTAAAAAAGCGAATGGTTATAGCGATATGGAAATTAGTCAGAAGCGAAGTGCATTAGAAAATGTATTAATACCAGAAACACTCGATGTCCATAAAAAACGTTTGCATGAAGCAGGTTTTGAAAAAGTAATTGTCTGGTACCAGTGTTTTAATTTTATATCCCTGCTGGCAATTAAATAATGTATTACGATTCCCTGTTTGACAAAATCCGTGGCACATTATTAGAGCCATGGCTTGATACGCTGGAGCAGCAGATTGAAACAGGTTTAAATCAGGGGCGTCACGGTGATCTGCCGCGATGGCAGAATGCTCTCGATAAGTTACCGAATATTAATGCAGCCATTACTGATCTTAACCAGGCTGCTATTGCAGTGACTGCATCAGCTGACTCAGAACAGGTTGACAGGGAAGAAATAAAAAATATTTTAAAAGAGTTAATGCCGTGGCGAAAAGGGCCATATCTAATACATGGTGTTGAAATTGATACTGAATGGCATTCGGACTGGAAGTGGGATCGAGTAAAAAATCATATTAAACCATTGGTAGGTAAAACCGTACTTGATGTCGGTTGTGGCAATGGTTATCACGGCTGGCGAATGCTGGGTGAAGGTGCCGATCTGGTGATTGGTATTGATCCGTCACCCCTGTTTATTATGCAGTACCAGGCAGTGCGACATTTTGCCGGCCATTATCCGCTTTATGTTTTGCCACTGGGTATTGAACATGTACCGGCTAATTTAAAAGCATTTGATACAGTATTTTCAATGGGTGTGCTTTATCACAGGCGTTCGCCAATAGATCACTTATTGCAATTAAAAAATTGCCTGCAAGCAGAAGGGCAACTGGTGCTGGAAACCCTGGTCATAGATGGGGATAGTAACCAGGTTTTAGTACCGGGTGAGCGTTATGCAAAAATGCGTAATGTCTGGTTTATACCCAGTGCCGAAGCTATTTTACACTGGTTAAAGCGTTGTGGATTTAAAGATATAAAGCTGGTTGATATTAATACGACTTCTATTGAGGAACAGCGTACAACTGACTGGATGCCATTTGAGTCATTAAAAGATTTTCTTGATCAGGATAATACTGCGCTTACCATTGAGGGTTATCCTGCTCCGCAACGTGCAATTTTTACCGCCAGCGCGCCATGAGTTAATGATTAAGCAAATTACAAACTGGTTGCACAGGCATTTTTACTGGGCTGTAGTATTACAGCTGATTCTAATATTGATTGTGTTTATGGCTGTCAGGGCATGGCAATTACGTGATGCTATAGCCGGTATGGCGCCCGATATTCAGGCTGAATTAAGTAGCCAGCAATCATTTAAGCTTGGTCAGTTCCATGGCAGGCCTGCACTTATTTATTTCTGGGCAAGCTGGTGTCCAATGTGCAAAATGACCAATGATAATATCGTATCCATCGCCGAGGATTACCAGGTGGTCAGTATCGCTTCGTGGTCTGGCAAG
>JAOUQA010000020.1 GCA_029879605.1 Gammaproteobacteria bacterium | reverse complement strand
AGTTTGCTTTTTTTGTTGAGGCTGGAAAAACGCCCCAGCAACTTGTGAAAGAAGCACTTGAAATGATTCCTAGAGAAAAGGCTATTGGGTTAATAATGAATAAAAGTGAGGGAATATCTAGTCGTGGTGGCTATTATTATGGCTATTATAGTGCCGAGAAATAGAATACACAACGAGCACATAAAAAATGGTAACTCAGAATGCTTTGACTGTTGATGTAGAGGACTATTTTCATGTTTCTGCATTCGCGAAAAGTATCAAAACCCAGGATTGGGAAAAGCATCCTCTAAGGGTAGAAAACAACACTCGAAGATTGCTGGATCTATTTGATAGCTATGACACAAAAGCAACCTTTTTTGTTCTGGGATGGGTGGCTGAACGCGTACCAGATCTGATTAAAGATATTGCAGATAGAGGGCATGAAGTTGCCTGTCATGGCTTCAGTCATCAACTGGTATACAGTCAGAGTCCGAAGATATTTCGAGAAGAAACATTCCGTTCGAAGCATTTGCTCGAGGACATAGTGCAAACCCCAGTACGCGGGTATCGTGCTGCAAGTTATTCAATTACAGACAAATCACGCTGGGCACTGGATATTCTTGTAGAGGCGGGATTTGAATATGATTCCAGTATATTTCCAGTAAGACATGACCGCTATGGTATTCCAGATGCACATGAGCATCCTCACATTATAAAAACACCAAATGACAATTCATTAGTCGAGTTTCCGCTATCAACGGCAAAGCTATTTAAGTATCGACTGCCAGTAGCAGGTGGCGGGTATTTTCGTCTATATCCATATGCAGTTACGCATGCAGGCTTGGCTCAAATAAATCGCAGGCAGCAACCATTTATATTTTACCTGCATCCATGGGAAATAGATCCTGAGCAGCCGAAAATATCAGCAAGCTGGTTATCACGTTTTCGACATTATAATAATCTTGATAAGTGCGAAGGCAGGCTATGCCGGCTTTTATCGGATTTTAAATTCACCACAGCAGAAAATGTCTTAGTATCGCTTAGCCTAATATCAGCAATGAGTAGTAAAACTAGTAATTAGCTGGAATGACTCATGCATGATTACCACGTCGAAACTATCAAATTAAAAAGCATTGAAGATATAAAGGAGGATTGGCTAAATCTTCAGGAACGTGCTAATTGCTCGTATTTTCAGTCATGGGGCTGGATTGGCACATGGCTAAAAATAGTTGCCAATGATCTAACTCCGATCCTGATCAAAATAATCTCAGATGACGTAACAGTTGGAATGGGTGTATTTGTAAGTAAAAATATAAAACGACACCAGGTGATTAAGTCAGAAGCAGTCTATTTAAATGAGTGCCCATTTAATGGGCGAAATATGGTCATTGAATACAATGGGCTGCTGCTAGCTAAAGGCCATGAACAGGAAGCATGTGCAAAGACAATACAGTCTTTGTATGATAATTTTGAAAAAAATGAAGAGTTTGTTTTTAGCGCAATTACAGAGGAGGGTTATCAGCAGCTAAGGAAAAACAATAATGACAATTACGGAAAGTTAAAACTATTAGAGAGATCTATGACATGGTCAGTGGATCTTGGTAAAATTAATAGCAAAGTGGATGGATATTTAAGCTGCTTAAGTAAAAATAGAAGGGCACAGATACGGCGATCTATAAAAGTATATGAAGAGAAAAGTGCGCTTGTATTAGTAGAGGCAAAAAACAAGGATGAGGCTCTATTGTATTTTGATCGATTAAAGGAGCTGCATACAGAGCGATGGAAAATTAGAAAAAAAAAGGGGTCGTTTGCAAATCCTATTTGGGAGAATTTTCACAGGACACTGATTGAATCAAGATTTGAAGAAGGTGAAATACAGCTGATTAAGGTGGGTAACAAGGAAGGTGCGATAGGGTATCTATATAATTTTATATGGCGTAAACATGTTTATGTATTGCAGACTGGATTTAAGATGAGTGATGATAAATGCCTTATGCCTGGATATGTGACACATGTATATGCGATCGCGCACAATAAAGAAAAAGGTATGGATATTTATGATCTAATGCACGGAGATGCGCTATATAAAAGAATACTTTGTAATAAGATTGAGGTCCTTTATTGGGCTGCATTGCAAAGAAAGAGATTAAAATTTTTTCTTGAGGATTTGGCGCGCACAACAATTAGAAAAGCACGAGGTATATAAAGTGCTAGCTTCTGATCTTGGCGTGCTCTATCCAGCTACAGTACTGCATGAAATCCATCATGTTGTCAGGTAACTCAAATCTGGGTAAACAAAAAGCCTGATCAGGGCTGAGATTAGATGTATTAACGTAGCCATGTATGGTGGTTACTGCGCCAAGAAAGCCCTCGTTTTTAAGAATTTGTATTTCGCGGGGGCCAAAATCCAGTACACGTCCAGTTGGATAACAGAATACTTTAATCGGGTTAGATAACTCAGTTTTTAATCTCGACCATGAGGTAGTAATCTCATTTTCAGCAGATTTTTTGTCCAGTTTTGAGAGAATGCGGTGCGTCATTGAGTGCGGTGCAAATCTGATACCCTTACTTTCATATTCGCGCACCATGTCCCAGTTGAGTGCTAGATACTCATCGGGTGCAGATTCTGGAACCTGTATGCCTGCAGTGTCAGCAAGTAGGCTAATAAAATCAGGAATTAAAGATGCATCCATTTCTTTGATGGTGTTTCTAATAATTTCTCTGGCGCTACGATGGCTGTCGTTCTTGTTAAGTGTGATAGATACTTGCTCATCATCAAAAAGCATAGACAAGTGAGTTTTACGAGTATTATTGATAATGAATGAGATTTTTGTATCCCATGGCCAGAGTTCGTTGTCGAGAAAGCCGACAATGACAAAAAAAGTAAGTGGGCAGTTGAATTCAATGAAAATAGGGATGGCTGTGTTGCCCTGCTCGATAAAGCCATCATCCATAGTAAAGCAAACCGACTTTTCTGGAAGAGGTGTATTGCTATTCACTGAGCGTATTACTTCATCAAGTGATACAAATGTATATCCATTTTTAACCAGATAATTCAGGCAGTGGCGTAGATGCTCTGGTGAAACGCCACTACTAGATTGCCCATCGACAATAAGGCGATGAATCATAAATATAGGCGTGCCCTGATGAAAAAACTTTGTGGCGACTGAAGATACTGGTGCGCTGGCAAGAAGCGGGACAAATAATTTTTTCAGATAATTTTTCATATTAAATCAAGCTTCTTTTGAATCAGGCCTTAGGGTATATTTTGCACAATGATGCGACTAAGCAGCCTGCTAAGAAAAACAGGCATTTTTGTCCAGATATGTATTATAAATCGGTATTTAGGATTAGAAGGATTGAGTGAAGGTAATTCGCTGCCCTTGCTTAACCAGTAATGCCAGTATAGTTGTTTGGGTTCTGCTCCCCACTGCTGTTTAAATCGGTAAGTTCCAGCATCTATACTGGATCTGCCAAAATCGAAGTATTTATATCCATATTTGATAGAGAGTTTTAAGGCTGTCCAGTATAGCAGCATATTTATACTGTGCCGGTTTGCGCTACGTATAGTTGAAGCGAGTGGGATTTCAATGGTGTCATCATGTCCTAGTAAAAAGGCGGCTGAAACAGGTTTGTTGTTCAACCGTACAGTAATTACCCAGCTACTGTCTGGAAATTGTTCAATGATATTTTCAATGAGCTGTTTGCTGTGAGCAGGCGAGCCAAGGTCTCGCATGTTCTGAGTGTACACCTGATAAAAATCATCGAGATATTCTCTGCCGCCAATAAATATCTGCGGGCTGTGTTGCAGTGGACGCTTTATTTGTGCGCGCAATTTTGGCGTAAAACTATCCCAGAGCATATCATCAGACTCAGGCAATGACAGTATCATATTGACCTTGTGTGATTGAACTGGCATCCCGTTACGTGCTGCATCATCCCTGAGCTCGATATGATTAATATTTCTTAGACTGGCCTCATTAGCAGCTGCCTGCATTAGTTTGTCTTCGATCAATGGGTGGTCAGCGACTGCGCCACCTCGTTGGAAGTAGGGCATGGAGACTAATAAATCACCAAATAGGCGGCTCTTGAGTCTGGTGAGTGGTAGTATACCAACTACATTTTTATTTTTATCCTGTGCAAAATAATAGAGGCTTTCAAGTTTATAGGTTTTGTAAAAAATATCACGCCAGTGGGTTAAGTGATGGATGCAGGCAGCAGGTTGATTAAGAACGTAGCTATTCCAGGCTTCATCTTCATTTTTAAGAAGGGAGACGGTTATATCATTAATATTTATATCAGAAATGCGATAGCGATTGTTGGCTGAATCACTTATAACTATTGAAGAAGGCGAGATAACATCACGGCTGGCAGGAAAGCAATCAATAATCTGATCTTCAATAGATCTCAGGCTGGATTCTATACTTTTGCGTTCGATACTTAGCGCCTGCATGGACTGAATAAGGTCGATAGCAGGTAGATTGTTTTTTTTAGCCTCACCAATTTTCTTCGAAGTAATTTTTATCTTATCGATAGCATCATTCAGGTTGGCTTTTAATAGACGAGATTTATTACAGAGATCGCTCAGTTGATTCTTATCATCAGTGCTGGCATCTGGGTAAGCCGTAGAAAATTCTGCCAGTGGATCTGACAAAATTTGTTTTCTCTGTGTTTGAGACTTATGCGCCATTATTCTCTTATAGCCAGCCAGAGATCCGCGCAAGAAATGCTATCTTATCTTTTGCAATGTCTTCATGAATGCCTATGCGATGCAGTAAATAGCTATCAGATTTAGTAGAATTCCAGCCAGACTGAGTAGAGACAGCGCCCTCATAGTTTTTCTGGACAAGTGACTGCGCCTCAGCAGAATAATCCCCATTAGGATAACAAAAGGTCGTGACAGCTAGGCCGGTCTGTTTTTCGATTTTTTGCTTACTGGAGATAATTTCATATTCCAGTGAAGTACTGCTATTCGAGCTGTTAAGACGTATGTGGCTGCAGGTATGGCTGCCAGCGTTGATAAGGCCAGTGCTGGTCATTTCAGATAGCTGTTGCCAGCTGAGCAAGGAAGGTGCGCTATTTTTTGCAGGTAATTGTAAGGCCAATTCAATTTCGTCAATGCGTGCGTGTATTTCCTGATCAGGTAGTATTTTTGCGTTTGCGATTATCTCGCTTAGCTCTTCCTGTGTTGGAGGAATAGTGGTGAACTGGTAGCGAGTAGTTGGTGTCTTTAACCAGTCGAGTTCAGAGAGTGACCATTGATTAGGGTGATGCAGCGCTATGTTTGACATTAATTTCGCAAGACGCTCTGGCCAGAACTGCTTATTGGTGTTGATCATGTCAGCAACCAGAAATATCGTGGCGGGCACATCCAGTTCACGCAGGATCGGAAAGGCAAAATCGTAATTATCAGCCCAGCCGTCATCGAAGGTAATTGCACAGGCTCGTTTTGGCAGTTCAGCGCCGCTATTTTTGCGAGCAAGCCAGTCTGATAGATGAATGAAGTTAATATATTGTTTGAGAGTGGTCAGGTGCATTCTAAGTGTATCAGGCGAAACAATCATGCCGGGCTCCTCGCTTAGTGCGCGTGGGTCATCGCCAGGTAGAATCCTGTGATACATAAGTATCAGCAGTTCAGGCTCATGGGTAGATCTTGTATGTCTGCCATATCGTGCCGCCAGATGCTGAAGTATGCGTTTGATGAAATTTTTGGCGGTTGTGGGCATGATAGTTATATTGATACAGTTGGTATAGGCTAGTCTGCGACTAGTATCTATTGTAATGTGTTAATCCTTGGAACGAAAATACAGATTAATGAAAACCATCCTGCATATCATCGACACTACCGGTCCCGGCGGTGCGGAAACAGTCTTTATCGATATTATTACGCATTTGCCAAAGGATAAATATCGCTCAATTGTCATTATACGCGGTAAAGGCTGGGTCTATGAAGAGCTTTGTCGGCGTGGTGTTAAACCGCTTATTCTGGATGCAAAAGGATCATTTAACTGGCGCTATCTTAAATCACTGGTTGGCTTGATATGGCGTGAAAAAGTCGATTTAATCCAGTCGCATTTGTTGGGCTCCAACGTGTACTGCTCTCTGGCAGGACTGATAACGCGAAAACCCGTGGTGGCCACATTTCATGGTGCTGTAGATGTAGGTGAAAAAGAACGTTTAAAGGGCCTGAAGTTTGGCGCTATTAATCTGGGTGCGAGCAGTATCATAGCCGTATCCGATAGCCTTAAGCGTAATATCGTTGAGCGTACGCCATTGAAGAACAGCAAGACTTGTGTGATCTATAACGGTATTAATACCACAGATTTCCGCCGACCTCATTCAGCAGCGATACGCAGGCAGTTTGGTTGGGCGGACAGCGATATTATTATCGGTAGCCTGGGTAATATCCGTAAGGCCAAGGCCTATGACGTTTTATTGCAGGCAGCAGCGCTGTTAAAAGAGCGTATTGGCAATCTCCGTTTTGTTATTGCGGGCCAGGGGAAAGGAAGGCTATATGATGAGTTGCTCAGGTTCAGGGATGAGCTAGAGCTGGGCGAAATTGTACATTTCCTGGGCTTTAATGATGATCCTGCTGAATTTTTGTCCAATCTGGACCTTTTTTTGCTGTCATCAACCTCCGAGGGGTTTTCTATCGCAACCATTCAGGCGATGGCGGCAGGTTTGCCAGTAATTGCTACGCGCAGTGGTGGTCCGGAAGAAATTATTAGCCATAAGGAAAACGGCTGGCTGGTCGAGGCCGGTAGTGCTGCAGAAATAGCGTGTGCTATTGACAGACTAATTATGGATACAGTGTTGCGTAATACGCTGTCTATAAAGGGGCAGGAGCACGCGAAGCAGAGCTTTGATATTCAGGCCATGCTGGATGGGTATCAGAACATTTACGACAGGCTGATGCAGTAGTGCTATAGGCCGGTATTATACTTTGCCAAATAAGTCTTTAAGGTACTGTTTTAATTCCCACCAGAAAGGCCCGAGATCAGATAATCGATTGACTTCATGGCGCGTCCGGAATGGTGTGGGCATCAGAAAATTGAGTATCGCTACAGCTTTATCAATGAATGAAAAATCCTTGTCACGCAGTGTCAGGTAGAGTGAATCCAGGTCGCCCAGTAGCCAGCGCAGGCGCTTGCCGGTTTTATAGGACGGGACAGGAGCAATCTGCTGGCCGCAGGAAACCTGATATAGCAACCATGGAAAATCCACTCCGGCGTCGATAGCCAGTTGCAGTGAGCCCCAGAAGCGTGTGTTGATCTCCATCAGGTAAGGAGTTCCATTTGGCTCAACCCTGAATTCCACCATGGCAATGCCATGCCAGCCGGCATGATCAAGCAGGGCGCGAGTATAAGCCAGTAACTGTGGATTGATGTCGGTACTTTCAGACAGCACACTGACACCACCACGAGGTGGTTTTTCACGCAGGCGTTTATGGGCAAAAAAAGCCAGAGGTTTACCATTATCATAGAGTGCAAAAATGCCTTCACCCTTGCCAGGCACACAATTCTGTAGCATAAACGGGTGCGTATGAAATGCAGTGTCGTTTGCCAGGATGGTTCTGGCTTCAGCTGCGTTGTTGGCAAAACGAACACTAGTGTGTAGCCATTCTTGCTGGTGTAGTAGCCATGATTTGCCAGGCTTGAGTACAAGGGGGTAATCGAGAGTATTTAAGTCAACATTCAGAGTGTCGGGTGAATTTGCGAAGTGGGTATCAGGTACAGGAATATTGAGCGGCTCTGCAAGATGCATCAGGGCATATTTATCAGCCAGGGCATCAACGACCTTAATATCGGCAAAGGGAAGAGCAATACCGGCGAACTGATCACGGTGGATGAGTAATAGATTGCTGGTTAATTCAGTCATAGGGAAAAGGATCTTGATATTTTTCCTCTTGCACAGTTCAATGATGGCAGCAATAAAAAGATCAGGTTGAGTGCGAGGTGACGGATAGGTGATGTATTGACTTGAGTATTTAGATCGGCCAGCCAGGGCGGATGCTGTATCATCTGCGGTTAGCAGTGGTATACCATGTCTTCCCAGCGATCGGGTTGCAGCTAATGCGCTTCGTTGGCATGCATCCAGAATGAGTACAGTGTTCATAATATATAGCGTATTTAGCTGCATCATGGCAGGCCGCTGTCAAAATCCATTTGGATTGATTTAAAAGCGATTCCCTTTACTATCATTAAAGTTTAATTCAATATATCGAGTTTAATCAGATACAATAAGATCGATTATATAGGGAGTTTTCATGTTTGGTATAGTTAAATCTGTAATCCGAAAAATGCTGTTCCAGATGCAGCTGCAATTTGAACGTACAAAGCACTGGTTACGAAAGACTTTTTCAGGATCAAAACAGCCAGATACACAATTGGTAGTATGTGGCTATCCAAGGAGTGGCACATCACTTTTTTATAATATGCTGTCATCATCGCTGACGGATTATCTTTATACTGAAGGTGAAGATTCGTCACTGAATAACATATGGAAAAATGGAAATATAGTGACGAAATCTCCATATGACACAATCAATCTTTCGAAAGGGCGAATTCAAAAATCTAATTACCTGAAAAAGAATATCTACGTGATCATCATCGTCAGGGATTTAAGAGATGTCATAACATCAAAGCATCTGTGGGCACCTGATGATTACATGATTGGTTATGATGATAAAACGCTGGTGATAACTGGACGTTACCCAAATTACAAAAAAGAGTTTAATGGTCCAGGCATTGGTACATATTACAAGGCAATAAAAAATATACTCGAAATGCCGGAATTAAAAGTAATGCTGGTTAACTATGAAGATTTGATAAAAGACCCGGATAGCTGCCAGAAAAAAGTTGGTGATTATTTTGGCATTAACTTCGATGAAAAATTTTCAGATTATCATCTAAGAAAAGAAAAACACGGGCTTCGTTATGAAGGTGATCAGGCACCAATAGATAGTAAGCTGCACAAATCAAGTTCGCTGGTGACTAGCGAATATGTCTGCAGGTGGCGTAAACCAGAGCACTATGAACGCATAAAGTCTGAGTTTGGTGGTAACGATGAATTTATGAAAATTCTGATTGATTATGGTTATGAAAAAGATGCTAACTGGTATGCAGAATTTCTGAATGCAGTACAAAGTAACGCATGAACAGGCCGAGATAATGCAGTTTTGTAATTTCGGGAAAGGGCGGTACGTTTCTTGAGTGTAGGTCATAATACCTATTTTGAGCAGCCTGGATATATCTTAAGCCGCTTTGGCTCTAGGCGCGGCTTCATTCGCACTATTAAGCACTATTTTCTTTATTTACTTGGTAGATATCATGATTATTATGATATCGACTGGCATTCAGTGGAGCGTCTTGTTTTTATATGTAAGGGCAATATCTGTAGAAGTGCGTTCGCAGAAGCGGTCGCTGCATCGATCGGCATAGAAGCTATCTCATGTGGCCTTGATACGATTGAACATGCTCCCGCCAATTCAAATGCTATTGATGAGGCAAAACAACTGGGCTACGACCTGAGCCAGCATCAGACTACCCCTTTTATGTACGTTGTGCTCAGAAAGACAGATCTTATTATTGCCATGGAGCCATGGCAGGCAGAATTTCTCAGAAGACACTTAACAAGAATGCATCAGTACACGCTTCTGGGTTTATGGTCTAAACCGGCTCGACCACACATTCAGGATCCCTACGGAACTTCACATGCTTATTTTAATGGGTGTTTTGGCTATATAGAAAAATCTGTTCGAGAGCTTGTTAAAAGGATTAAAAATGAAGCAGGCGGTTGATATCAAGGATTTATATGCACTAAAAGTTGGCGCCCTATGGTCAGCTTTAAGGGCAGAGCACCTGAGTTTATGGATGCTCTGCATGTATTTTTTCTTTGAATATGTAAGACCGCAATCGATTTATCCTGAGCTCGATATTTTACCGTGGGCACAGTTGTTTCTAATTGCATCAATACTCGCTGCTTTCTCTGACCGTAGTGTTCATTGGGTGGGTAATGGACAGAATAAGCTGATGATTCTTTTTGCGATGATTATCATCATGTCTGGATTATTTGCCTTCAAGAGATCAGCATCACTGGATTACTGGTCGGTATTTGCCGGCTGGCTTATTGTGTACTTCCTTGTTATTTCTATCGTCAACACAGAGACACGCCTGATACTGTTTCTGCTGGCCTATTGCCTGTTTAGTCTGAAGATGGCACAGCATGGTGCTGTGAGCTGGGCGATGCGAGGTTTTTCTTTTGCATCGTATGGACTTGTCGGCGCACCTGGGTGGTTTAGCAACTCGGGTGAATACGCCATACAGATGATTATCTATGGCTCACTGTCTGTCAGCATGGTAGTTGCGTTAAAACAATACTGGGGTCCAGTTAAGAAGTGGCTGTTGTACCTGGCTGCAGCCATGGGGTATATGTCTGTAATGGGTGCTAGTTCACGTGGTTCACAAATTGGCCTGGCGGTGATTGGTATCTGGATGCTGCTAAAAATGAAAAATGGTTTCAAAGGACTGATCGTTATTATTATTCTGGCAACTGCCTTGTACTACCTGCTACCGGACGAGCAAATGGAGCGTTTTGCAGAAATGGGGGATGACAAAAATTCACTGCAGAGGCTGGCCTACTGGCAATACGCTATCCATGAAATAATACCAAAGTACCCGGTTCTTGGTATTGGCTACCACAACTGGATTTATTATCTGGCATTTAAGGTGCCCGAAGGCATGGGTCCACTGCAGAAGGTGCAGGAGAGCCATAATATTTATATTCAGGCGACATCAGAACTCGGCTTTATAGGGCTGTTCGGTTTTCTCTGGTTAATAGTCTATGCCTTTATCAATAATGCGCGCACCCGACGATGCGCAAAAGAACTCAAGAATACATTGATTTATTATCTTACCTTTGGGCTAGATGCAGGCTTGATAGGCTACCTTGTGGCAGGGAGTTTTGTGACTGTCCTGTATTACCCATTTTTCTGGATACAGGTGGCTATGATTGTAATGCTGAATAATATTGCCAATACAATGCTGGTGAGAATTAACCATAAAATTGATCGCGACCCAGAGACGGGAGCGCTGCTAGTAGAACAGGTAGAGGGCGAAAAGAAGTTATCCTGATTGAACTACAATCGTGGATAACGAGATTTTGCAAAGATTAATTGATTCCTTTCGTCTGAATTACAGAGGCCAAAGCCTAGTTAGCTGTAGGTGGGTTAGGCGGCAGTTTGTTGCTGCCACCACCAGCAGCTGCACCGGACCAAGTGTCAGAAATAATAATGTCATCCATATACCAGCTGCCAACTGCATGTACGCTGTGCTGGAAATTGCCCCAGAAGCTAATATCGCTAGTTTTGGTATCTGAGCCGATGATGGGTGGTAGTGTCAGCCCTGTTGCTTCTATCAATGCAGTGCCTGTTTGAGAAACAGGCTCGCTGCCGGCCTTGGCGAACCATAGCCTGTAGGCGCCATCACCTGCACCTTCTGAGGATTCAGCAAGGTATTGCTCTTCAATGTAGTACCAGACGCCGCGCTCAAACTCAAGAGCTGCATCCAGGCCGTTTCCGGGTTTATAAAGAGTGCCGCCATAGGGGGCGAGGCCGGTAAGTTCTGGCTCCATTTTTCCCCTGTTTGAATCGCCGAATAGAACCACTTCGCCATTCAAGGTGCCTTCCAGTTTGCCAGCAAGGTTACCAGCCTGATAATAATGTCTAAGATAGTGCAGTTTCTGCCGGATCCTTAAACTACTGACCTCGGCCTTGAGATAGGTGCGCCGGTAGATAGATGTTCCCGGTGCCTGATCATGGACATTGACAAACCAGCTAATCACATTATTGCAGTCGCTGCGCCTGTTAACATCAAAGTTACCGCCCAAAGTTGATTCTGTACCATCAACACCGCATTCACGCGCAATCGCAACAGAATCTCCTGCGTTAAAGACAGCCGGCTCACTTCCAATACCATTTTTGAGCAGTTTTAGATTAAGCCGATCATTGGTTGCGTTCTGGTTGGCGACAGATTCAATTTCCCAGAGGGAGTAACCCGCAGTAGTGTTGTAAACAAGTTTACCTGGTGCGGCGGCAGGGCCAAGGCCATTGCCAGCGGCTTTGGTGATGTTGTCTTTATTTTTTAGATCAATGCCGTCGTTTTCCACGAAATAACTGGCGCCATCATGGCCAGTGCTAATGTGTTTATACCAGTGTTCGTCGCAGGTATTACAAAAACTGTTTTTACCGCCATAATTAAAACGCAGGCTATAATTGCCGGTGTGCGCGGCTGCAGTGGTGACCTCGAAAAAATTGCCTGGACCATATTCCTTGTCAAAACCGAGCGGTAGACTCCATAATGGTGATGGATTGCTGGCACCTGTGACAGGCTTTACGCCACTTTCAAAATCGTTTTGATAATAGATTTCAGCATAGGTAAAGCCGCACAAACCCGCCTGAAGGAAAAAAACCAGAAAATTGCGTTGTAATGTCTGTATATTCATGGCGATATCCTTGATGCTATGTTTGGGGATGGTTGAAAAGTGCCAGACCAGTAACAGTGGTGAATAGGGCTACTATGTTACTGTGGCCACTTTTACGCTATCCGTATAGTTGATTATAAGCCGTATATACCATCATAAGCGAGGAAAATGGCTATTTCAAGGGCATGTGCTTACACGTTATAGTGCAGCTAAGTACTGGTTTTTAGGCAGTTTAGCACTTAGTAACGTTGAAATAACCTATGTTAAAATGCGGTTTTTGCCGATAAACTCTGGTGGCTTCAGTAAATGAGGGCGCTCATGCCAGGAATATAATCAGGAGTTGTTATACATGCTGGAACGTATTTGGATTACCTGGGAGATTCAAAGACGCAACAGGTCTATGAGCAGGGCAATGGAGGCATCTCTACACGAGCTGGTTTTTAATGGAGCTGCA
>JAOUQA010000262.1 GCA_029879605.1 Gammaproteobacteria bacterium | reverse complement strand
GCGGGTTCATTTTACGCCTATTTATTGTATAAACAAGCGCTCAGAAAATTGACCAGTACTGGAGTTATAAAATGGAAAAAAAGCGGGCGCTTGTAACCGGTGGAACAGGTTTTCTGGGACGCCATCTGATTGAAGAGTTACTTGAGCGAGGCTGGAATGTGGCTGCTTTTCATCGGCCTTCAGCAAACGTAGCGCATCTCAGGAAACTGGGGGTTGAATTGCGGCCAGGAGAGCTTCACAAAGAAGAGACCCTGGGCCAGGTGATCAGTCCGGGTACCGATGCTGTCTTTCACGTGGCTGGAGATACCAGCATGTGGCGTTTTGCAGAAAAGCAGCAATACCTGGCCAATGTAACGGGTACGCGAAACCTGCTTAATGCTGCACTGACAGCCGGGGTAGGGCGCTTTGTGCATACGTCCTCTGTTGCAGTATACGGAGTAGAGTTTGATCAGGTAACAGAGGAAGCACCACACAGAGGCAGGGATGTTCCTATTGGTTACTTCAGAACGAAAACGCAGGCGGAAGAAGAAGTGCGACTGGCCGCTGACAAGGGGCTTGATGCGGTTATAGTGAATCCCTGTAATGTGGTGGGGCCTTATGACGCACACAATTGGGGCAGGCTGATTCGTATGCTGGATGATGGGTCTCTGCCTGGAGTGCCTCCTGGTACGGGAAATTTCTGTCATGGCAGGGATGTCGCCATAGGACACATACTGGCCTATGAAAAAGGCAGAACAGGGGAGAACTATTTGCTGGGTGGTACGAATGCATCCTTTCTTGAAGCGATGAATGTAGCAGCAAAGTTGCTGGGAAAACCTGAAATTAAAAAAACTACACCGGCCGCTCTTTTAAAGATTGTGGGCCGCGTATCAGAATGGATATCCTGGATTACAAAAAAGGAACCCGAGCTGACACCTGAAGTATGCGCACTGGTTTGTGCGAGACAATCACTCGGATCGGATAAAGCTTTTCGAGAACTGGGTTATCAGTCTGCCGATATGGAGACGATGTTCAGGGACTGTATCGAATGGTTGCGCAAAGAAGGACTGTTGTCTGAGTCGAGATAAACTGACTGTCCTAAACGCTTTTGGGAGAGAAAAATCAGGGCTGGTCCGATTAGCACCAGCCCTGATACAGCTCATTAGATGGGAACTATATTTTCGGCTTGCAGGCCTTTTGGACCTTTCGCGACAACAAACTCGACGCGCTGGCCTTCGGTTAGCGTTTTAAACCCACTGCTAGCGATTGCGCTATAGTGAGCAAAAACGTCTGCACCAGACTCCTGCTCGATAAAACCAAAACCTTTAGACTCATTGAACCATTTAACGGTTCCAACAACTGTGTTTGACATACTTATTTCCTAAACTAGATAAAATTAAACCCACAGGGGGTTACTTGAAAAAAACAGACTGAAACTCAATAACGAACACTGCGAGGATTTAACGATAAAGCTCTGAAATGAATGTTAAGTAAAGCGATTTTCTGACTCTTTTCTTGCTGGACGGCATTCTATAGAAGCAAATCTGCAAAGTACAGCTTTTATTTACTTTGGTGACTATTCCTGTGTAACGGGACCAAGTTTAGGCACTTTAAGCTATTTTGTTTCTATCTGATGCAAGCAGGTTCAACCAGGGTTACTTTGCACTGAGTTGCTTCTCAGGATGAAAAGGTATGCTGTAAATATCCCCAAGGCCATTGCCAGGACTCGTTAACCATTGCTCAAGTTCTGAAGTTCTCTCATAATTACCCGGGTCAAAATATCGATCAGAAGAAAAGTAGAGCCTACCTTCAAATACGAAAGGGCAATAATCCAGTGCGCTAGAATTAATTTTGTCACCCAGGCTGATAGCTTCCTCATAAATTCCCTTCGTGTTCCTGAAACTGATATATAGATCACCTCGCCCAAGATCATCTGCTCGCTGAAAAGAGGAGAAAATCAGGTAACTCTCATCAGGTGCAACATATGCATTGAATTCATAAGTTGTGGAATTTACACCTTTGCCCAGGGGTACAACTGTCTGATACATATCACCATTCCGTTGTGCGACATAGATATCCTCCTTTCCAGGACCTGCTTTTCGGGTAGCAGTAAAGTAAAGGTTTCCGTTGGCAGCTACCGACGGATAATATTCGTCTTCTTCAGTATTTACAGGTGAACCAGGATTGACCGGTTTTGTAAAGCTAAGGCTATCGGAGTTATATGTAACGTTCATATACCATAAGTCCCAGTCTTTTCTTTGATCACCGGAATATCTCGGCCGGTCGGAAGAAAACCATAGCTGAGAACCATCGCCCGAAAACATAGGCTCAAAATCGTTATATGTTCCTGAAAATGGCGCAAGCTTTAGTGGTTGCCAGCGGCCGTCAGTTTTTTTGCTCATTAAAATAAATCTGCGTTTATATTTTGGTGAAACTAAAGAAGTAAGAAGATAGTTTCCGTTCGGCGAAATCGTAAGATCTCGATTGTCAAAGCCGTTACTTGTCCAATATAAAGCAGCAAGATTTTCCGAATTTTCAGAAGCGAACGTGCAGTAGCTTGTAAAAAATAAAAAAACAATGGTCGAATATAGTAGCGTTGATATGAACAATTTCATGAGTATACAGTACGTTATGTTGTTTTATAGCGGGCTTCTGGCCCCAGAAATTTGAATTGCTATGTTTCGTTTTTTTGCTCGATAAAACACCAGATTAGCGCAGCAACCCATCCAAGCCCGAAAAATAATCCACCAAATATATTCAGTAATATTATAGGTATCTTGAATTGATGATTCTTTGATAATGCAATAATCGTTGGCAATAAACATAGAGGGACAACGATAACCAATAATATAAGTAACATGATCAATTCTACTGTGCCAAGAATCATATTTTTCTCCAGTTTGAAGCTGGTTTTTTTATATCAGAACATGATCTCATGATTAGGCTCGTCGATATAGTGCTGCATAGAACGAATTCTTCTGATAGATTCAATTCTGGCTGTGCTTGTGTGTTGAGAGTTTGCAATATTAAATAATTTTATAAAAAATATTGATGCAATATTCGTTATCATTATTGCATTTGCCAAGACTCTTTCCTTGTGCAATATGTCATGAGCAGTGTCAGGTGACGGTGTTCCTGATATATATTTTTTATTAAAGGATATGCGCTATTCATGTTTTACAGTGACTGGCTCTAAAGTATTTTTCAAGATTAAAGATGTGCTTGGATTTAGCTAAAACGAGAGGCTCAATCGAATCGATGACAGGACATTTTAGCCTATAAATTAGCGAAAATATCTTGTTTTTAAATTGTATTTGGCAGCCGAATACAAAGGTTTGATATTGATATTCTGATAGTTTAGTATTTCTGCTCATCTGGCTAGAGGGCAATGATAACTAGTGAAAGTTCCTGGTAAGTCAAATTGCCATTATTATCTGGTGTTAGTTGTATTTTCTCTTGCTATATTCTCACGCGATCTGGTGGTGTATATACCGGGTTATTCCGAATGGGCTAATTCGCTGCCTGAACTGATAAGATGGACATTGCAGCCAGTTCGTTGGCTAATTATTGTAATTTCAGGGCTATATATCGCAGGCTATAAAATTCCCTGTCAATGGATAGAGGAATTGGGGCTCAACAAACCCGCGGGCAAAGTTTTTGTTGTGGCTGTTGTAGGAGTATCGCCTATGTTATTGGGACCTATGTTGATGGGCTTGGAGTTTTCTTCCTTTCAACCGTGGCGATGGCTGTTTTTCGCGGCTATATGGCCACTGACAGAAGAAATTCTATACCGAGCGT
>JAOUQA010000019.1 GCA_029879605.1 Gammaproteobacteria bacterium | reverse complement strand
GTTGTCCCCATTGACACAATTGCCGATGTTTTATTTTCAACATGAAATTCCACCAGGCGAGACAAGGCCTCAAAGTCAACGGAACCATCTACATGCATTGGGGTAACCAATGCCACCATACTGCCACGAAACATGTTTAAATCTCCAGAACTGAGGCGGAAATGGTACTTGTCTACGCGTATGTTTACAAGCTCATGCTATTATCTGTTATGCATAATATCCCGTCATGGGACTATCGTTTTCAATTTCATAGACAAGAAGACAGACATAATGAATGAATTACTCGTAATTACCGCGGTTGGAGAAGATCGACCCGGAATAGTTGATGAATTATCACAAATTCTTTTTGAAACCGACCTGAATATTGCGGACAGTCGAATGAGCATACTAGGAGGAGAATTTGCCATAATCCTGCTGGTATCCGGTAAGCCTGATGCCATTGAGCGAATACAGCAGCAACAAAGCCAGCTAGAAAATGCCCTCAAACTGAGCATTATTATCAAACCCACTAAAGCCAGGCATTCCAGTAGCGACAGGGTACCCTACACTATCAGGGTTGTTGGCATGGATAACCCCGGCATTGTTCATCGTCTTGCCCGTTTTCTGTCCCAGCACAATATCAATATTGAAGACCTGGAAACAGAAAGTTACCCGGCTCCTCATACCGGCACGCCCATGTTCTCAGTCTCCATGTCGGTTGAAATCCCAACTGAAGTCTCGATAGCAAAATTACGAGATGAATTTACCCAGCTTTGTGATGAACAAAATCTGGACGCCCAGTTTTCACCCATGGAATAAACCTTGATCCTGGAGATTTAATCATGCCCGATGTCAAAATTGGCAAAAAAGTACCTAACTTTAAATCCTCTGCAACCGGTGAACAAACCCTTCAGCTCAAAGAGCTTAAAGGCAAAAATGTAGTGATCTATTTTTACCCCAAAGACAATACACCTGGCTGCACTCAGGAAGGACATGACTTCAGGGATAACCACGCTAAATTCAAACGTGCGAAGACTATAATACTGGGTGTATCCAGAGATTCAGTAAAAACCCATGAAAATTTTAAAGCCAAACATAAATTTCCTTTTGAACTGTTATCAGATCCTGATGAAGAACTCTGCAAATTATTTGATGTTATTAAAATGAAAAATATGTATGGCAAAAATGTGCGCGGTATAGAACGAAGTACTTTTCTTATTGATAGTAAGGGGTATTTGAGGGAAGAATGGCGTAAAGTAAAAGTTAAGGATCACGTTGAAGAAGTTCTGGCCGCAGCCAGACAATACAAACCTGAATAACTACGCCATTCTTCCAATTAGTGTGCCTGCGGCACTATCTATTTACGTGTCATCTTTACACGCAAAAACGGCGTAAAGTAAAAGTTAAGGATCACGTTGAAGAAGTTCTGGCCGCAGCTAAACAATACAAGCCTGAATAAAGCTATTAGTCCGCAAATGAACGCGAATAAACGCAAATGGATTATAGTTGCTTCTTTTTCAAGGCTGGCCTACTAGTATGTTATTGAATGATTGAAACACTAACATTACCAGTAGAAGAGCTTATGGAAATATGTCTGTTAAATTTACAGGAGTTTGCATCCCTGAAAGCTTATATCAGGGATGCAAACGTGTTAAAAATAGTTAGAAGTATTCAGAATACACATTTATTTTCAGTCTTATAGGCTGTATTGATTATATCTATGTAAACTAAGTAAAAAAGAAATATTTTTATTCAGCCTTTTACTTTGCGTTTATTCGCGTTGCCTACATGGATGTAGGTAAGGGGCGTGAGCAGGAGCGGAAGCTTTCATTTGCGGAAATAATTAACGCTTTAAGAAGCCGCTACTTTATCTTTCACATGCTCACTCCTGTAATACAGGAATACAGCCAGGGCTATAAGTACCGCCTGTAATAACAGACCCTGCATGTTTGGATAAATACCCAACAAATCAACTCGAGGAAAATCAATCATACTCACAGGGATATAACCTGCTTCCTGTAATGCGGCCACACCCTTGCCTGCAAATATCACTGCCAGCACCAGCATTAATACTCCGGCCACAGAGAAGAACAATCGTAATGGCAGACGAATACTATATTTCATAATTAACCAGGCAATCACAGCCAGTACACCTGTAGCGGTTATAAAGCCGGCAAGCGCCATATTGTGGCCATTGGTATCCGTCTGCACCCATAATGCCTGGTAAAACAGAATTGTTTCAAAGGCTTCTCTATAGACAGCAATAAATGACAGACCTGCAAGCCCCCATAATGCACCCGAAGTTAAAATCCGGTTAACATTATGCTCAATAAATTTTTTCCATTGTTCGGCATGGGTTTTATCCTGCAACCAGTAACCAACATAAAATAAAACTGCAGTCGCCAGTAATGCGGCCATACCTTCGGTAAACTCACGTGAAGCACCACTAATATCAATCAAGGAAACAGATGCCCACCATGTCAGGAAGCCTGCTACCAGTGCACCCAACCAGCCAGCATGAATATATTTCAATCCATCTCTACGTTCAGTTTTCACCAGGAAAGCAGCCAGCGCGGCAACTAATAAAATTGCTTCCAGGCCTTCTCTCAATAATATAAAAAATGAACTCGCAAAAGCTGCGCCACCAGAAAGTGAACGACCACTCAAGCTTTCCTTTGCCTGCGCCAGTAACCCCTGAATCTGGTGTACATGCTTCTCAATAACACCATCAGATTTACGCGCCCTGATTTCTCCTCGAATTGACGTCATGGCATTTTCAATTTCCAGACGTAAATCACTATCGACTGCATTCAGACTCTGCTCAATTAATTCAAACCCTTCAAGATAGGCCTCAACAGAAAGTTTATAAGCTTTGTTAAAATCACCCTGACGATAAGCGGTTAATGCCTCATCCAGTTTCAAATGTGAAAAATCGAGGTGTGACTGTTTGGCGAATAAAATATCTGGACGGGTACGCAGGTAACTCATTAATGCAGCACCCTCAGTACCAAATTTTATCGCTGCTTCTCCGGGGGTAGTTACAGTAAAAGTACTCAGGTCCTGTAAATCAGACCGTATACCCTTTTTCAGTAAACCCTCACCTTCAGCAACCTGTTTACTATCCGTTGCCAGTTGCCCTACATAAAATGCCATAGCCCAACGCTCTTCATCAGAAAATTCATTAAAGGAACGCATTCCTGTATCAGCCACACCCTGAGTAATAGTGCTATACAGACCATACAGGGTACGCTGACTATAACGCTCATAATCATGAAAATCCGTTGGTGCCGGCTCCAAACTGACCCCGGCAATACCGTCACCGTAACCCTCAGCCCCATGACATGAAGCACAGTTCTCCGCGTATAACACCCTGGCATGCTCCAGATCCGGTTGTTTACGGGGAATGGCCATAATTTTCAGCCCATTAATAATGGTTAAACGCATCTCGGCGGTTAACTGACTGACTGATTTTGGTGATACTTTGTCTGTGATCATTCCTGCCAGTCGCTGACTATTTTTGGTAATTTCCTGCTTAACCTCACCTTCGGGCAATTGAGCAGTAAGCTGCTGAATTCCGAGAGAAAAATCTAGCATTTCAGTGTATTCAGCCTGGCTGATTATCTCACCATCTTTAATAGCTTCAGCATAATCCACACCCACATAGTCAATTAACTGCAGTAATTGTTGTGGATCCGCCTGTACAGGTTGGAAGAAAGAAATGACAGACAATGTCATCAACAGGAATAATCGTTTCATGAGTTGAGCAAATTCAGAATAAACTAAAAACAATCTAAATTATAATCATTCTCATTTGCATTGTAAACCGATGCGTAAATTAATCGTTTCTAATATTAATAAAAATCATAACCAGGAGTATCTGAGGCTTACCAGAAAGATGCTTATGGTCTTGCAGAACCTTATCTCAATCAGCTTGCAGACTATTAAAGTCAGCCTGACAATTCACTCACTGGCCATGCATTAATAACTGCCTGTATCAACGTTGCCAGCGGAATAGCAAAAAATACACCCCAGACACCCCAGAGCCCGCCGAATACCAGCACCGCAACAATGATTGCAGCCGGGTGCATATTAACGACTTCGGAAAACAGCAAAGGCACCAGCACATTACCATCAAGAAACTGAACAATGCCATAGACCAGTAACAGGTAGAAAAACTCAGATGACAGACCCCACTGGAAATAGGCTATCAAGGCTACCGGGATAGTGACTGCTACTGCACCGACATAGGGAATAATTACAGATAGACCCACCAGGAAACTTAACAGTGCTGCATAGTTTAATCCCATCAATTTCAGCGGTATGTAAGTAGCCAGGCCCACAATCACCACTTCCAGTAATTTACCCCTGATATAATTACCAATCTTTAAATCGACTTCACGCCAGACCACAGAAGCCAGTCCCTGCCTGCTGGGAAGAAATCGCATTAACCAGATAATGATTTTTTCCTTGTCTTTCAAGAAGAAAAAAACCAGCAATGGCACGACCACCATATAAACCAGCAGGGTAAAAACATTAACTGCGGAAGACAATGAAACAGAAACAACTTTCTGGCCAAAACTGGCAATTTCAGACTGGACGCTATGTAAAATGTCTTCAATCTGGGTTTGAGAAATAATGGGATACTGTTGCGGCAGGGTCATTAATTTTTCCTGCCCCTGGGCCAGCATACCGGGCATCTCAATAAAAAACTGGGTCAGCTGTTTGGAAAAAAGTGGCACAAGCCCGAGAAAAATAATCAGTACAAAAAATGAAAACAGAATAACAACCGTGACGACAGCAATTAAATGCGGCACTTTCATTGCCTGTAATTTTTTCACCAGGCCTTCAAGTACATACGCAATAACAATCGCTGCAATGACGGGTGTTAAAACTTCCCCGAGAAAATAGATAATGGCAAAGCCAACAATCAGGGATATAGCAAGAATGACCGCCTGGGGATCAGAAAAATGACGGGTATACCAGGTCTTTAATACATCAATCATTCTTCACCTTCGATTAACTGACGATATTTTTCATTAAACATATGTTCCAGTCCATCGATAACCTCACTGGCGGTTTTACCAGAAACCACATGCTGCATCATAAAATTCGATGTTTCATGTAATACCGAGGCACGCTTGACCATGGGATAAGTTTGATTGAGTCGTTTAATCGCCGCGACCACTGATTCTTCTTCGGGTCGGGGAATATCCAGTGGTTCAGTAATTTCCGGCTCAGGTTCAGGTGCACGGGAAAGAAGGAACTCAGCAAAATCAAACAGTGCCTGCTGATCATGTTCTGGCAACCGCTCGAATATAGCTACCAGGTTCTTGGCTGACGCTTTCATAAATAACTAACTGGGATGACTCTCACAATACTGCTTGGCAAAAGCTAACAGTTCTTCCATCGCACGCGCCTTGAATTTGTGTCTTTGATGTACAAAGGAAAAAGGCCTTTCGAGTGGAGGGTCCATTGGCACAGCCGCCAGGGAGGCCAGTTTCAACTCCTTAACCACGGTTGAATGCGACATAATTGAAATTCCCATACCAGCTTCTACTGCACCTTTGATTGCTTCAGGACTGCCAAGTTCCAGGCAAATCTTTAATTCTTCACCGGCGACATGCTCTTGCAGATACTCGGTAATCACTTCCCGGGTACCCGAACCTTCTTCTCGACAGATAAATGCATAAGGCACCAGCTGCTGAGGCGTTACCTTATCCAGCCCTGCCAGCGGGTGGTTTGGTGGCATAATCGCCACTAACTGGTCGGTACGACAGACATCCACCTGTAAATTCTTGTTACTGACCGAAGCTTCCACAATACCCAGGTCAATGATGTTATTTTCCACCATGGAAACAATACCTTCGGTATTGGACACCTTAAGACGTATATTCACATCGGGATTCTGCGACTTAAAATCACCCAGCAGGAAAGGCAGCATATATTCAGCGATCGTGGTACTTGCACCCAGGGTCACAATACCACTCACATCCCCTGTCATCTCACGAATGGCATTTTCCATTTCATCATAGAGTTCAAAAATCCGGTCTGAAAAGGTATAAACACGTTGACCAGCTTCGGTCAGGCTGACACGATTATGGGTACGGTCAAATAACCGGGTATTGAAATGCTCTTCCAGCTGCCTGATCTGGAAGGTTACCGCCGGCTGGGTCATATGCAGGGCATCAGCTGCCTTGGTGAAATTCAGTAGTCTGGCCACCGTATGGAATACTTTTAGTCGTCTGTCTGCCATAACATTTTCTTATGATTAACCGGAAACCGCTAATAGTAACAAGTATCAGAGCCTTATGAAAATACTCATAAGGCATTTAATTTCATTATTTATTAAATTTATGCTTTTTCTGCTTTTGAAATGTCTATTCCCTTACAAAAATCAGAATAATCCCATCATGTTCTATAATCACAGGTTCAATTTTAAGATAATCAGTCCTAAACTAGGTCTCAGATAGCCAGCAGGAAGTGAACGCCTATGATACAAAAACATTTTATTCTGATTAGCCTGATCGTATTATTCCCCTCGACTGCATTCACGGGTATTTATAAATGGACTGACGCCGATGGCAAAGTTCATTACAGTCAGCAGAAACCAGCAGATTCCCAGACCGAGAAGCTCAGCGTGTCTGGTGGCCACAAACCGGGTTATGCCCAGGAAGACCCTGATCCGGCAGCTAAAAAAACCGGTGATGAAACCGGACAGACAACTGAAAATACTGAACAGGCACCAACTCAAACCACCCAGGAAGAGCCAGCGCCCCCTAAAAAATCAAAATCTGCCTGTAAAGCAGCTAAAAAAAATCTGCAGCAGATACAATCAACTGGTCGTGTTAGAAAACGTAACAGTAATGGCGATATCATCTACCTGTCAGATAAACAGAAACAGGCTGAAATTAAAAAAGCCAAACTGGTCATTAAGAAAAACTGCTAATTACAGGATCAGGCTATGCCTTTACTCAGCATCAAAACCAGTTGCAAAATTGACGACAAAACCAGTATCGCCCTGGCAGCTTCCAGACAGGCAGCCGAGCTACTGGGTAAACCCGAAAGTTATGTCATGGTGCTGATTGAAGACCAGCTAACACTGGTATTTGCCGGTAATGATCAACCCGCTGCCTACCTGGAATTAAAAAGCCTGGGATTACCCGAATCACAGACCGCTGAACTCTCAGCCGGTCTGTGTAATTTTATTCATCAACAACTATCCATTGATATAGAGCGTATCTATATTGAGTTCAGTAATGCAGAACGCCATATGTGGGGCTGGAAGGGTGCAACCTTTTAAACCTGTTAAAAATAGACAAGATATTTAAGATCGAAAGATTTATTTTCCAGCTGATCATATTTGATCAGCGCGTAATCCAGGCGTAGTGCATGATCTTTTTTCAGCTCAAACTGATACCCGGCTTTATATACATCACGGTTATTTTTTTCTCCAGTAACCCCGTTTAAAGTTTGTACTCCAAGCCACAGGCGACTGGTACTGAATGGCAGAATAAAACCCGCCTCTCCTCCCAGGTATCCACTATGATTTTTTTCAAAATAGCCACTGTGTTCCACTGACATACTGGCCAGTAAATAAAAAAGACTGTCACCCCAGGCAGCACTCAATCCCAGACCCGTATCCAGGTGCATGACATAAGCATCTATAACCGTATTAATTGACTGTTGCCTGACTGTCAGATCCAGTCGGGCCGATAATGGCCAGTGCCAGCGGCTAACAGCTGATAATGACTGCATATTAAATAAACTTAAACGCTCCAGTTGTAATTCTTCCTGTTCATCAAACCAGCGTAACCGGGTATCCAGTACCGACACCGCTGCACCTTTCACAAAGCCATCGGGTTTATCCAGCAGGTCATGAAACACCGGTCGAATCCCCAGCTCAACAAAGGACTGTTTATTTTCTTCGCCATAAGATACATGCCAGCGGGCAGTCCCATGTCCCTGGTCAGCACTAATGGCTTCAAACAGAAAAGTTGCCTGTTCTCCAAGATCAATACGACTCCTGGCAGATAACACCGCGGCATCACTGTCCTGCTGTTTAAATTCCCCTATCTCCTGGGTCAGCTCCAGTATCTGTGCCTGTTGCCGAAGCTGGAAATTGTCTAATTCAAAATCTACGGGCCTGTTGTCCAGCAGGTGAAAAACTTTATCCCGTGCCGGCTCACTTAGCTGAGCATACATCTGGGTAATTCGACTACTGATAGCGGGACGAAACTGTTTCTGCTGGACAAAACCTGCAGCCATAACAGCCCTGACCGTATCCACCGGTGCTGCATACAGTGGAAACTGATTATCATGAGTCATATTAGTACCGGGTCGCGCCACATCCAGCAAACTCAGTAATCGATAAGAACAGTTTTCACGTAAAAAATAATAATCGAACTGAACACTGCGAATTTCCCAGACATGACGAATCATCTGATCCACTTCAGCCTGGCTTAAGTTCAGCGAATATTCCCAGATATCCCGGTGTTCAATATCACCGTAGGACTGCACGGTTTCAAAATATGGCTGCACCGCGAACACACCGGTATAACCACCGGCCAGCCCCTTGAAGACATAGGCCAGTGCACCGTCATCGGGATCAGTACGGGCAGCATAACTCAGGGTGTAATTTAACAGCACGGGCTTATTTTTCTGATCAAGACGTAAAAAAGTATGGCCAAACATGGATGCGGGATTGCCAAGATACATAGCTGGAAAAACCAGCGTAACACCGGAAACCGCGAGCTTCTGTTTCCATTGCTCAAACTCGGTGCATGGCTGCGATGTTACATAAGAGGCTAAATTTAATTTTGCATCCAGCCAGTGCAAGCGCGCGGGAAAACGACAACGCGCCTGTTGATCAGCCAGCAGGGCTTTGAGTGTCGCCTTTAGTTCTGCTGCAGCATCCTCTGCGCCATTATCCGCCAGGAAAAAATCAGTATCATCGGCCTGGCTGTAGACACCGCCAAAGACATGCTCCTTGTAATGCAACAAACTCAACCAGCCGGGATCATTCGCCAGTTGCAGGTCACTGGCTTTCTGTATCAGTTCATCAGCCGCATCTTCACTGCTTATAGCGTACAGACTGGCGGGCAATAACAGCATTAACAGTACATAGAAATGCACCCACACCGGAACCGGTCGATTAAATAAGTTCATAGCCCCCCATTACGACATTGTGTAAAATGCCCAAACTTTTTTATTAAATACAAGACAAATCCATGCGTGTATCAAAATATCCTCTTTCGACCGTAAAAGAAACTCCCGCCGACGCAGAAATCATCAGTCATCAGCTCATGTTACGCGCTGGACTGATCCGCCGCCTGGGTTCCGGTCTGTATACCTGGATGCCCCTGGGCTTACGAGTATTACGCAAAGTGGAAGCCATTATCCGCGATGAAATGGATAAAACCGGCGCAATGGAAGTCCTGATGCCCGCGGTACAGCCTGCCGAACTCTGGCAGGAAACAGGACGCTGGGATATTTTCGGCCCGCAAATGCTAAAAATCAAAGACCGTCATGAACGGGATTTCTGTTTTGGTCCTACCCATGAAGAAATTATTACTGACCTGGCACGCAAGGAAATCAAAAGTTACAAACAGCTACCTCTGAATTATTACCAGATTCAGACCAAGTTCCGCGATGAAATCCGTCCCCGCTTCGGCATTATGCGTGCCCGTGAATTTTTAATGAAAGATGCCTATTCATTTCATATGGATCAAGATTCATTGCAACAGACCTACGATGATATGTACCAGGCCTACAGCGCCATCTTCAGTCGTATTGGCCTGGACTTTCGTGCCGTGCTGGCCGATACCGGTGCCATTGGAGGCAGCAACTCCCATGAATTTCATGTCCTCGCCGATTCCGGTGAAGATGCCATCGCCTTTTCCAGCGATAGCGACTATGCCGCCAATATAGAAAAAGCTGAAGCACTGGCTCCCCAGGGAAATCGCCCTGCAGCTGCTGCCGACATGAACACGGTTGACACCCCCCAACAGCACAGCATTGAAGAGGTCAGTCAATTTCTCAAGCTTGACGCCAGCCAGTGTCTGAAAACACTACTGGTGCAGGGTGAGGATGAAGACTCGGTCGTGGCACTGGTACTACGGGGCGATCACGAGCTCAATGAGATCAAGGCCGAGCACCTGCCGCAGGTAAAGTCACCATTGACCTTTGCCACTGAAGAACAGGTCAAAGCCGCTGCCGGCTGTGCCCCGGGATCAGTCGGCCCGGTTGGTCTCAAAATCACCGTCATTGCCGATCATACCGCGGCCCACACGGCAAACTTTACCTGTGGTGCTAATGAAAACAATAAACACTTACAGAACGTTAACTGGGGTCGTGACCTGCCAGAGCCCACCACGGCTGATCTGCGTAATGTCGTCACGGGTGACACCAGCCCTGATGGCAAGGGCACACTTTCCATTGTGCGCGGTATTGAAGTCGGCCATATTTTCCAGCTGGGTGATAAATACAGTAAAGCCATGAATGCCACCGTACTGGATGAAAATGGCGCTAACCAGGTCATGACTATGGGCTGTTATGGCATCGGCGTATCCCGCGTGGTTGCTGCCGCCATTGAACAGAACCACGATGACAACGGCATTATCTGGCCCCAGGCCATAGCACCCTTCGATATTGCATTGGCACCGATTAATATGCAGAAATCTGAACGCCTGAAAGCAGCTGCTGAAAAGCTCTATGCAAACCTGACCAACGCCGGTTTTGATGTGCTGTTCTTCGATGACAAGGAACGCCTTGGCTCCATGCTTGCCAATGCTGAACTGATCGGTATTCCCCATCGCCTGGTACTGGGTGAACGTGGCCTGGATGACAACAGCATTGAATACAAAGGCCGCCGTGATGAAGACAAACAGGATGTTCCATTAGATGGCATTATCGAACACCTGAAAAAATGCCTGGCCTGATATAAAACTCAGAAGATTTTCAGACTAAACTCTGGTCTATGAGTTTTTTATTTACATCCGTTACACAGTGGACACACGACCTTCTGTCGTTTCCTTACAAACAGGAATCGGGCATTGCTCTACCGTCATTCATACGCGGGCAAAAATCCAGTGTTAAATTTTTCTGCGGTTTATGTCTCTCCCTGTTACTAATTACCACCCAGTCCGTATCAGCCAGTAGTGCACAATCCGTCGACCAGGAACTGCGTAAACGCTTAAAGCAGGCTATCGAGCAAGCCGACAGTTTCAAAGACCGGTTCGATGCCGAAGTCTGGTTACTGGACATGTCCACCCGGCTACAAAAACGCATTGCCAGCAGCAAAGAGCGTCTGGATCTGTTAAAAGATATCCATCGTGAAGCCACCCGTGCACAACTATCACCCGAACTGGTGCTGGCTGTTATCGATATTGAAAGCCGCTTTGACCCCTATGCCATCTCACGCTCAGGCGCCCAGGGATTAATGCAGGTCATGCCCTTCTGGCTGGATGAAATTGGTCACCCCGATGACAACCTGATTGATATCAAAACCAATTTACGCATGGGCTGCACTATTCTCAAATATTATATCGACAAGGAGAAAGGCAACCTGCGCCGGGCACTGGCACGTTACAATGGCAGCCTGGGCTTACACTGGAAATACCCGGATAAAGTTTTTACGACCTTAAACATAAACTGGTTTAAAAAATGACGTTCTTTTAATTAACAAGCTTGCTGACCTCATTAGAAAAGCTACTTATCACTCCTGAAGAGTCAACTGCCTGGATAGCAAAATACCAGTTACCCGCTTCCACAGCTTCAATAGTATGAGTACAGCGCATCACTGGTACGTTGCATACTGCATCAAAATCAACCTGTTCACATGTAATTAATCCGGAACTTAAATCCAGTAATGACGTTACACTGTAATTGCCTGATGACTGCCCATAGTGAAGTTCATAATTTTGGATATCAGAATTAATGCAGGAATCATCAGAATTCTGCGTTGGTGCCTGCCATGATAAAACGACTGGTTGACCTACAGGTACAACCACTGTAGTTATAGATAAGTCCGCAGTTAATAATGATTCGTTACCTGCCGCATCATAGGCAGATACAGAATAAACATACATCTGACCTGCAGATAACCCGCTATCTATAAAAGAAAAAGAAGTTGTTGTTATATGGAAAACACCATCCCTGTATATTCTATAACCTGAAACTCCAACATTATCAGTTGATGCGGACCAGCCAAGAGTCACCTGACTGCTCGTAATATCTATTGTTGTCAAATTCACAGGCACTGATGGTGCTTCAGTATCGACGACCACAGGTACTGCTGGAGTAACCACATCAAGAACACCACTTCTTGATAAATTATTCTCGGCATCAAAAGCCTCTACTATATATTGATATCCTGTGCTTTCTGTCACAGAAGTATCCACATATGTATTCTGGATTTCTGTGCTTAACAAAACACCGTCTCTAAAAATCCTGTATCCTGAAACGCCAACATTATCTGTTGACACATCCCAGGTTATGTTAATTGCAGAAAATTCTGCAGGCACTAATAATCGCACATTTCCTGGCGCAGTCGGAGAAATAGCATCAACAGTATTATTCACATCTGTGTTTGATAGCGAATTATTAACTGTTTGTTCATTATTTGAATTTTGCCCGTCACCCGCTGTTCCAGGAGGCTCCTGATCAGTAGGGGCGGCACAGGCTGCCAGAGCCAGTATCAATATCAGACACAACAAATGAAATAATCTTTCCAGAAACATAATATACATACCTTAGAAACGTTTTACCTAATCACATTAAATAAACACTAAAAAAACCGGGGTTATCATTTATTGTTTTGATATAATTATTTTGCAACTAGAGTATGAATACCTACCAGATAAATAACTGTGCGCAATTTCAAACAAATAACCCTTTTGGGTGACACAACTAACAAATACAGGCAATCTGTGAAACAGTTGGCAGAATAGCAACCAAACAAACCAGTCCATGACTGATCATGAAATCACTCT
>JAOUQA010000261.1 GCA_029879605.1 Gammaproteobacteria bacterium | reverse complement strand
TCGTTTTATGGCACGCCGTCGTCACCTTGATGCGTTACAGGCAGCAGAACACCATTTGGGATCAGCTCGTTATAACCTTGAACAACTGGCAGCGGGTGAATTACTGGCTGAGGAACTACGCCAGGCTCAGGAACAGCTTAACCTGATTACCGGTGAGTTCACGTCCGATGATTTACTGGGCAGGATTTTTTCAAGTTTCTGTATTGGTAAGTAGTTTAGCGGGGTGAAATTGTCTAAACTCATTGAGGTGTTATGATGAGTAGATAATATGGAACAGTTACCCCCCGAGATAATAAATAAACCTGTTTTAATTGTGGATGATGCCGGATCAATGCGAGCACTTCTTTCGGCTACCCTGAAAAGTTATGGTTTTAAATATGTATTTGAAGCAACCGATGGTAGTGAAGCATACCGCTTGTTACAACTAAAACCCATAGGCTTGATATTCTGTGACTGGGAAATGCCAAATAAAGATGGTCTTCAATTATTTAAAGATTTAAAGCAGGAAGAGAAGCTCAAAAATATACCTTTTGTTTTAGTTACCTCAATGGCTGAACTGGATAAAGTAAAAGTCGCAATTAATGAAGGGGTGAAAGACTATATTGTTAAGCCCTTTAAAGAAGGTACTCTGTTATCCAAGATTAATGGAATATTTGCCAGTTCAGTATCATCAGGTTAATTTTTTTGCCGGAATCGAAAGATCTGTTAGATAATGAAAGGTTCCCAGTACAGGAACAGTTATAACCCATGTTTTATACAGAATCATATGATGTCATTGTCATAGGCGGTGGCCATGCCGGTACCGAGGCGGCGCTAGCTGCAGCCCGCATGGGTTCGAAAACCCTTTTACTGACTCATAATATCGAAACCCTGGGACAGATGAGTTGCAACCCGGCTATCGGTGGTATTGGTAAAGGCCACCTGGTGAAAGAGATTGATGCTATGGGTGGCATTATGGGTAAAGCGGCAGATAAGGGTGGTATCCAGTTTCGTATCCTGAATCGTCGTAAAGGCCCGGCAGTGAGGGCAACCCGTGCCCAGGCGGATCGCCAGTTATATAAAGCGGCGATTCGTGATGCCCTGGAAAACCAGCCCAACCTGACATTGTTTCAGCAGCCAGTTGATGATCTGATTATCGAGAACGACCAGGTCACAGGTGTCGTCACCAAGATGGGGCTGAAATTTAAAACTCGCACAGCCGTACTCACCGTGGGTACCTTCCTGGGCGGATTGATCCACATTGGTGAAAGCAATTATTCCGGTGGTCGCGCTGGTGATCCGCCTTCCATTGCCCTGGCGGATCGTCTACGAGAGTTGCCATTTAGAGTGGGTCGGTTAAAAACAGGCACTCCACCCCGTATTGATACTCGCTCGATAGATTATTCTGAATTACAGGAACAACCTGGTGATACACCTACCCCGGTGTTTTCTTTTACCGGTTCAGTAGCAGATCATCCACAGCAGATTTCCTGTCACATTACTCATACGAATGAACGCACCCATGACATTATTCGTAGTGGTTTGGATCGTTCGCCCATGTATTCAGGTGTGATAGAAGGTGTTGGCCCAAGGTATTGCCCTTCTATTGAAGATAAAGTGGTACGTTTTGCAGATAAAAATTCTCACCAGATTTTTATTGAGCCGGAGGGCTTAAACAGCACGGAAATTTATCCTAATGGTATTTCCACCAGTTTACCTTTTGATGTGCAGTTTGAACTGGTACGTTCCATGAAGGGATTTGAAAATGCGCATATAACGCGCCCCGGCTATGCAATCGAATATGATTATTTTGATCCTAGAGATCTAAAAGCATCCCTGGAAACAAAATTTATTAAAGGATTATTTTTTGCGGGGCAAATCAATGGCACTACCGGTTATGAAGAAGCTGCCGCACAGGGTATGCTGGCAGCCATTAATGCATCACGACAGGTACAGGAAAAAGAAAGCTGGTGTCCAAAAAGAAATGAAGCCTATTTAGGTGTTCTGGTGGATGATTTAATTACCAATGGCACATCAGAACCCTATCGCATGTTTACCTCCCGTGCAGAGTATCGTTTGATGTTGCGTGAAGATAATGCGGATATTCGTTTAAGTGAAGCTGCACATGAAATGAATCTGTTGTCAGAAAAACAGTGGCAGGCATACTCAGAAAAACGTGAAGCTATTGAAAATGAACAACAGCGTTTAAAAGATATCTGGATACAACCACAATCAGAAGCGGCTAATGAGATTGCAAAACATCTCGATAAGCCACTAAGTAAAGAAGCAAGGGTGGCAGATTTGTTAAAGCGGCCCGAACTGGATTATGAAAAACTCATGCAGGTAGAAACTATTGGGCCCGGCGCGAATGATTTTTCTGTTACTGAACAGGTTGAAATTCAGGCCAAGTACGAAGGTTATTTAAGTCGGCAGAAAGAAGAAATAGAAAAAACACGACGCCATGAAGAAAAACAAATTCCTGAAGATTTTAATTATGATGAGGTCAGTGGTTTGTCGAATGAAGTTAGACAGAAACTGATTGATCATAAACCTCAGACTCTGGGACAGGCTGGGCGTATTTCCGGTGTGACCCCCGCCGCTGTATCATTGCTGCTGGTTCATTTAAAAAAGAAGCAGTTAATGACCAGGAGCGCCTGAGTAACAGTGAGAAAAATAAAAACTATAGAATTGTTAGGAAAGCGGGTATCTAAAGTGTCTGGTGCCATGAGCCAGCAGGTATTTAACCAGTAAATATGCAGCCAGAACAGCGTTTACAACAGGGTCTGAAAATCATGGGCCTGGAAGTATCAGAAGAGGCCCAGCAGCGCATGCTGGCATACCTGGCCTTAATGCAGAAATGGAATAAAGCCTACAATCTAACCGCGATCAGGGATCTGGATCAGATGGTAATTCGTCATTTACTCGATAGCCTGGCCGTTATGCCCTATATAATTGATTCGCCTGTCCTTGATGTGGGTACTGGCGCCGGCCTGCCAGGCATCCCCCTGGCCCTGGTTATGTCCGACAAACAATTTTTTTTGCTTGATAGTAATAGTAAGAAAACCCGATTTCTGACCCAGGTGAAAATAGAGTTAGGTATTGAAAATATTGAAGTTATTCATAGTCGTATTGAAGATTTCAGGCCTGATCACAGCTTTGCAATTATTATTAGTCGAGCCTTTGCAGCACTAAATACTATATTGGAACGCACTCAACATCTGGTAACATCGAGAACCCGGGTACTGGCTATGAAAGGTAAAGAAGAATTGCCAGCACTACCTGAGGGGTATATAAAGAATCATAGCCATCAATTAAACATTGCCTGGCTAGATGAAGAACGTCGACTTTTAGATATCAGGCCAATATGAATCAGGTAATTGCGGTAACAAATCAGAAAGGTGGTGTAGGCAAAACCACGACGTCAGTTAATCTTGCGGCTTCATTAGCCGAGGTAAAGCGTAAGGTTCTGCTGGTGGATCTGGATCCCCAGGGTAATGCGACGATGGGTAGTGGTGTTGATAAGTATGAGCTAGAGACCACTATCTGTGATGTATTGCTGGGTGATGTCGATATTAAGAGCTGTATCCAGTATGTTGAAGCATCGGGGTTTGCCGTATTGCCATCGAATAGCGACCTGACTGCTGCTGAAGTAGAATTAATGTCTGCTGATAATCGTGAAAGTCGATTGAGAGACGCCCTGTCCACAGTCACTTTTGACTATGATTATATAATTATCGATTGTCCACCTTCCTTAAATATGCTGACCCTGAATGCACTGGTCTCAGCTGACGGTGTTCTAATTCCCATGCAGTGTGAATATTACG
>JAOUQA010000260.1 GCA_029879605.1 Gammaproteobacteria bacterium | reverse complement strand
GACAAAGACAGTCATGAATAAACTCACCCTGGTTATTCCTGGTTTGTTAGGACCGTTTCCGGAACTGCAACAGGGTCAGTCATTAGTGATCAATTGTCCTGTGCTGGAAAAATGGCTGGCCTGTGGCCAGTTAAAACGCACGACAGGATCTGGTTACTTTACTTTACTGGCAGACTTGCTTGGTATTAATCATGATTATGATCTCACCAGTGTCTCGGCTCTAACCGATGGTTATGAATGTTTAAAAACTGGCTGCTTACGGGCTGATCCGGTTCATTTTAAAACAGACATCGACCATGCTATTTTAATTGATCATCACCAGTTACTGATTCAGGATTATGAAGCTGAAGCCCTGGTTGATGTATTTAATAATCATTTTTTTGATGATGGTATCGAGTTACACATAGGTCACACTCATCGCTGGTATTTATCCAGTGATAATGATTTCACTATTGAATCGACAGCTTTACCCGAAGCTGTGGGACGTAATGTGCAGCATTTTCTGCCCCGCGGTGCGGATGCCTTAAACTGGAAACGTATTCTTAATGAAACCCAGATGTTATTTCATACCCATGAAGTTAATCAGCAACGTGAAGCAAAAGGCCAGCTAACAATTAACAGTCTCTGGTTATGGGGTGAGGGGCAAACGCTTAGACAACAGGGAAAAAATAACTGGCAATGGGTGTATGCAGATGATGAAATTGCCGAAGGCCTGGCTCACTGGGCCGAGCTTAAGCATCGATCACTGGACCAGTTAAATATTGCGAACAACTTACCTGAAGGTAATGGTGTCATTGTGCTGGATCAGTTACTGGGGCCGGTGAGTTACGGTGATCTGGATGCATGGGTCGATGCTGTTGAAGCATTGTGTCAGCAATGGCTGCCAGGTATTCATGCCCAGTTAAAAACAAGAAAAATTACATTCCTGGATATTTATTTTGCTGATGGGCGTTACCTGTCATTAACACCCGGGCAGTTGTATAAATTCTGGCGTCGAAAAAAACCAGTCTCTGATTATTTGTCTGCCGAATGAACAAGCGATTAATACAGCGTTATGAAAAAACCATACCGGATGAGCTTGCCCATTCTAATTTTCACCCGGTATTACGAAGGGTGTTTGCTCATCGTGGTGTTTTAAATTTAAACCAGTTGAATTATTCACTTGAACAGATGTTGCCGCTGGATCAGTTAACGGGGCTGGATATTGCGGTTGAAATTCTTCAGCAGGCGGTGATTAATAATAAAAAAATTCTTGTTGTTGGTGACTTCGATGCAGATGGTGCCACCAGTACCGCGGTATGTTTACGCGCCCTGAAAATGTTTGGTTTTAATAACTATGCCTACCTGGTACCTAATCGATTTGATTATGGTTATGGGCTGACACCAGAGCTGGTTGATGTAGCTGTCGATTATCAGCCGGACGTTCTGGTGACGGTTGATAATGGGATATCCAGTATCAAGGGTGTTGCCGCTGCCAGGCAGAAAGGTATGCAGGTGGTTGTTACCGATCATCACCTCGCGGGTAAGGTGTTGCCTGAAGCGGATGCCATTGTGAATCCTAACCAGCCGGGTTGTGGGTTTCCAAGTAAAAACCTGGCCGGTGTGGGTGTGATTTTTTATGTCATGCTGGCTCTGCGACAGTCTTTACGCCAGGCCGCCTATTTTACTGAACAAAGACCTGAACCTAATATGGCGCAATTACTGGACCTGGTCGCACTGGGTACGGTTGCCGATGTCGTACCCCTGGATGACAATAATCGTATCCTGGTGCACCAGGGTTTAAGGCGTATACAGGGTGGTAAATCCTGCGCGGGAATCCAGGCACTGTTAAAAATCGCTGGACGCGAAGTGAAAAACATTGTTGCTTCAGACCTGGGCTTTGCCGTGGGTCCGCGTCTCAACGCGGCTGGACGCCTGGAGGATATGTCGCTGGGTATTGAATGCCTGCTCACCGATGATATGGCCCGTGCCATGCAGATAGCCAGTGAACTGGATGAACTGAATCGTAATCGGCGTGAAATAGAATATGACATGCAGCAGCAGGCGATGAAGACCATTGATGTTGTTATGCAGTCACTGGGTCAGGGGAAAATGCCGGGAGCAATCTGCCTGTATGATAAAAACTGGCACCAGGGTGTCATTGGTATACTGGCATCTCGCATCAAGGAAAAATTTAATCGCCCGGTGATTGCTTTTGCCGCCAGTGGGGATGGAGAAATTAAAGGCTCGGCACGTTCGATCAAAGGCCTGCATATCCGTGATGCCCTGGAGGCAGTGGATACACAACACCCCGGCCTGATTGTTAAATTTGGTGGTCATGCCATGGCCGCCGGTTTAAGCTTGCTGGCAAAAGACTTTGCTGTATTCCAGCAGGCGTTTACTGCTGAGGCAGATAAACAACTGGATAAAAAAGCATTGCAGGGTGTGATTGAATCCGATGGTGAGTTATCTGCCGATGAACTTAATCTAAAACTCGCTGAATCGATTCGAATGGCGGGGCCCTGGGGGCAGCATTTTCCAGAACCCGTATTTGATGGTGAGTTTGAAGTTACTGACTGGCGTGTTGTGGGCGAAAAGCATCTGAAAATGTTATTACGCAGGGTGGATTCGGAGGCGATTATTGATGCCATCGCCTTTAACAGTGATATAGAAAGTATAAAAGCAACGGATGGTTTTATTCGTGCAGCCTACCGCCTGGATGTAAACAGTTTTAGAAACAGAAAAACAGCTCAGCTGGTGATTGAGTATTTTGAAAGTGTTTAAAATCAAACAATTTCACTGAACCTGTCATGATTCATAAAACAGCAAAAGAAAACGCAAACAACGCGAATAATGCAAATAATTTTTATAATAGTCATCAGAGCCTTAATCTAATTCATAAGCTATGGATATTGAGATTTAACAATTATAAATTCGTGTTCATTTGCGTTATTATTCTTTGTATGCGATACCATGGGTCGGGTTTCTCTGGGCATTAGTGGATCATCATCGAAGGAACTTGTGGATTGTGATATCGGATCCTTCGACTGCGCTCAGGATGACGGTATGGTAATTTCAGAATGATGATATCGTGATTATTGAGTTATCTGTTTTCTCTGTTTGTGCACTATTGTAAGTGATTGTTTTTTAGGGACTGATTTTAACAACTTCAACTAATCTAGCTGACTCAGTCACGATTCATATAAAAAGCAAAAGAAAACGCAACAACGCGAATAATGTTAATGAACGCAAATAATTTTTATAATAGTCATCAGAACCTTAGTCTAATTTATAAGCTATGGATATTGAGATTTAACTATTATAAATTCGCGTTTATTTGCGGTTTTTGCGTTCATTTGCGTTATTCTTCTTTGTATGCGATACCATGGCTCGGGTTTCTCTGGGCATTAGTGGATCATCATCGAAGGAACTTGTGGATTGTTACATCAGATCCTTCGACTGCGCTCAGGATGACAGTATTGTAATTTCAGGGTGACAATGTCGTAATTTAATGAGTCATCTGTAGCTGAAATATTTAACAAAGCAGGAGAAAAAATTGGGCATTCATCCCTATAAAATATTAAGAAAAATTCTGTTTACCATGGATGCAGAGCGCGCCCATGAAGTTGCCCTGAAGGTATTAAAATTATTACACCAGTTAAAATTAACTGGCTTACTGTTTGGCTGTAAATACCAGTCACCTGTGACCGTGATGGATATCGAGTTTCCTAACCCGGTTGGGCTTGCAGCGGGGCTGGATAAAAATGGTGATTATTTTGCAGCACTGGCCAACTGTGGTTTTGGTTTTGTTGAAATTGGTACCGTAACACCCAGGCCGCAGC
>JAOUQA010000259.1 GCA_029879605.1 Gammaproteobacteria bacterium | reverse complement strand
ACATGCACAGATGTTGAAAAAATCCGGTGTTCTAAGTAAAAGTGATTGTGAGCTGATACTGAAGGGTCTGGATCAGGTCGAAAATGAAATCGAATCAGGCAAATTTGAATGGTCCGTGAGCAGGGAAGATGTTCATATGAACATTGAAGCCAGGCTGACAGAAATTATTGGTGATGCCGGAAAACGTCTACATACTGGCCGTTCAAGAAATGATCAGGTTGCGACAGATATACGTCTGTTTTTAAGAGAACAGACAGGATTTATTATTTCAGAGATACGTCGTCTACAGGATGGTTTGTTAGATCTGGCTGAAAAAGAAGCCGATACGATTATGCCTGGCTTCACACATTTGCAGGTGGCGCAGCCAGTGACTTTTGGACATCATCTACTGGCATGGTTTGAAATGATGCATCGAGATGCGAGTCGGCTCAAAGATTGTGTAGCAAGGATGAATGTTATGCCTCTGGGCTCAGCTGCTCTGGCAGGAACAACTTATCCGATTGATCGTCATTACACTGCTAAATTACTGGGTTTTGATGATGTGAGTCGTAATTCACTGGACGGAGTGAGTGATCGGGATTTTGCCATAGAGTTCTGTGCAGCAGCAGCGCTGATCATGACTCACCTGTCGCGCTTTTCAGAAGAGCTGGTTCTGTGGTCGTCAGCACAGTTTGGGTTTATACATTTACCCGATCGCTTTTGTACCGGCTCATCAATTATGCCGCAGAAGAAAAATCCTGATGTGCCTGAGCTGGTAAGGGGTAAGACAGGTCGAGTTAACGGCCACCTGGTGAGTTTACTCACCCTGATGAAGTCTCAGCCGCTTGCTTATAATAAAGACAACCAGGAGGATAAAGAGCCGCTGTTTGATACGGTAGACACATTACTGGGTTCATTGCGGGCTTTTGCAGATATGGTGCCAGCCATAGAGGCTCGTAGAGATAATATGTACCAGGCAGCAAAACAGGGATTTTCGACAGCAACTGATCTGGCAGATTACCTGGTGGTTAAAGGACTCGCATTTCGTGATGCCCATGAAGTGGTGGGAAAAGCCGTGGCTTATGGTGTTGAGCAGGGCAGGGATTTGAGTGAAATGACACTGGAAGAGCTAAGTAAGTTTTCAGACATCATTAGTGATGATGTATTTGATGTGCTGACGTTGGAAGGATCAGTGGCTGCGAGGAATCATATTGGTGGTACTGCACCAGCCCAGGTTAGAATAGCCATTTCAGATGCAAGAAAAAGGATTCTGGATTAGCTGTCTTAATATGTGTGCTTTGCACGATCTATTTGTGAGTCCTCTTAACTCGCAAGAATGGTATAGCGCCAGACCAGGTTAGAAGTAGCCGTGAAAGAAGCTCGTCAACGTATGATGGATGCTAGCTAAAGTCCCATATCCGCTACCAGCATGGCTTCGGGAACATACTGCCGGATAGCATTTGAAATTTCTTTGCACAGGCCTGGCTGAGCTTTGTGTGATATCCATAAGCAATTGATTTTTAAGTCCATGTTGGCAAAAACAACAACATTATTGTAGCGTGTTAGTACCATTTGAATGTCTTGCAAGGTTTTGTCGATATAATTCTGAGGTTTTTTTTTCAGCTTGGGAATAATCATCATAAAATCTGAAAATGATTTGCCATTTTCATCACGGGTTGGCGCTAGCTTATATAAAGGTGCACCGGGCATAAGGCCATTAAAAAAACTGACTTGTTGATTTGCCATATCCAGATTCCGAGATTGTGTTATCTAAGCTTAGCCAAAAATAGCCAATTTAACCGAAAAATACCTAAGAGTTTGTAACCTATCATGGACTCAGATAGCTGTCTAATTCTGAATACTGAGTGTATTGACTATCCAGTCACGAATATGAGCAATTTCATCCATGCAGACACTGTGGGCCATAGGGTAATCATGCCATTCAATGGTATAACCCTGTTGCAGAAGGGCTTGTCGTGTTTGGACACCGTATAGATAGTTCACAATATTGTCGTCTGTGCCATGTGCCATAAAAAGCGGGGTGGATTTATTTGCGGGGCGTGATTGTTCTGGTAGCGAATCAGCAAGGGGTAGATAAGTTGATAAGGCCAAAAGACCAGCCAGGGGTTTTTTGTAGCGCAGACCCGTGTAAAGAATAATCGCACCACCCTGGGAAAAGCCGGCAAGAATAATACGTTCAGCTGGAATACCACGGGTAATTTCGTTATTTATCAGATCAAGTAGTTGTTGTTCAGATTCTTCAATACCAGCCCGATCTTCCTGCTTACCAAATTCAAGACTTTGAATGTCGTACCAGCCACGCATCATATAGCCATTATTTAATGTAATTGGGCGAAAAGGTGCATGAGGAAAAATAAACCGAATGTTACAGCTATCGGGTAAATTTAATTCTGGTACCATGGCTTCAAAGTCATGACCATCGGCACCCAGTCCGTGTAGCCAGATTATGCTTGCGTCAGGATTAGAGCCAATAACCAGCTCAAGATATTCTAAAGACATATAAATGATCCTGTATTACTAAATTTGGTAATTGTTTGATGATAACAGGATGATAATCTTTTTTTGTCTATAATTGGGTAACAAATTTCAGTAGAGTCATAATGGAAAAAATAAGCGAATTACTGATAAGCCAGACTATACATTGGGGGCCAAAAATAACCAGTGTAATTTTGATAGTAGTCATTTTTTATATTCTGGCAAAAATAATTAAAGGCATTATTGTACGAACCTCAAAGCGATTAGAGCTTGAGAGTAATATAAGCATGCTAATTGCACGAGTTGCAAAAATTGCAGTTATTTTGTTTGGAATTGTTACAGCGCTTGGTACATTGGGTATAGATGTGACAGCTATTGTAGCAGGCCTGGGTTTGACAGGTTTTGCTGTTGGTTTTGCGTTAAAAGATACAATTGCAAATATTATTTCAGGCGTGATGATTTTATTGTATCGACCATTTATAACCGGCGACAGAATAGAAATAGCAGGCTATAAAGGTGACGTAGTTGCGATTGATTTAAGATATACAGAACTGGTAACAGACTCTGAAAAAATTTTAATTCCCAATGCAAAATTATTTACTGATCCAATCATAGTGTTTAACAAACAATAAAGAAGTAGTGATGACAGAATTTCTGATAGATGAAACCCTGAAGAATGATTGCCATATGCTGGGCAGAATACAGAATTGCTATTTAATGTTAATGGATAATACAGAACTTCCCTGGTTTATTCTTGTGCCAGTCACTACCGAAACTGAGTATTACAGGTTAAGTGATATTGAACAGTTAGAGATAAATAATGCCATTAACTGGATTTCAGAGTTTTTAGTTAGAGAATACCGGCCTGACAAGATCAATGTTGCCAGTATAGGTAATGTTGTTAAACAGATGCATATTCATGTTGTTGGCCGCTTTGAAACAGATTATTGCTGGCCTGGTGTGGTCTGGGGTGTGGAAGTTAATAGTCCTTATTACAGTGAACAGGTGGATGAAATTAGAAAGAGAATTAAGGTTCAGTTACAGGAATTATTTGAGGAAATAGCATAATTCATGTTTTTGAAATGACATCTTAGAAAAATAAGTACATATATTTCAATGGCTTAGAAAGATCATGCTTGATTATGAGAATACTGCCCATATATAGCTAAATAAGGGTTTGCTAACAGGTGCAATTTGCTTCATAATAACCCACTAAATTAGTCAACTTTATTGTCAACCCCCCCAGTATATGAGGTAGTAAACGATGGAAGCCGTAGTTAATGGTCAAACAATTCAGCTAAGTGAAGCGGGATGGCTGGAAAACTTAGATGAATGGAGCGAAGAGTTAGCCGCTGAAATTGCCA
>JAOUQA010000258.1 GCA_029879605.1 Gammaproteobacteria bacterium | reverse complement strand
GGTCTGTTCCAAGGAAAAAACTTTTGCTGAAATATTTCGTGTACTTAAACCTGGCGGTTACCTGTCCTTTGCCGACATGATCAAGCTGGAAGGTGATAGCGAAGCCAGCTGTTGCAGTACCGAATCCTGGGCTGACTGTGTGGCTGGCACTCTGCTAATAGATGAGATCATACAGATGATTACTAATGCTGGCTTCAGCGATACAAAATTATTAAATACCAATCACTACAAAACTTCTGCCACTACTGTCGGCGCAACATTTGTTGCACGTAAGCAATAAGTGGCTGGTTTATTATTTTTATCAAAGAATTATTGCTGACTAAATAGCCGGCTGATTTTTTCGCTGGCTATTTTTGTATTATCACAACCAAACACATCGGTAATTACTGCCAGCATATCCGCCCCAGCATCGATTAGTTGTGCTGCATTGTCAGACGTGATGCCGCCAATGGCGCAGACAGGAAGCTGTAATTCTTCTCTGGCTTTGATTAACAGTTCAACATCCGCTTTGTTTGCTTCGGGTTTAATTGAAGATGAAAAAAAACTGCCGAAGGCAATATAGTCGGCACCCTGTTGTTGTGCCTGGGCAGCAAGTTCAAAATCGTTGTAGCAGGAGACACCAATAATTTTATTTTGTAATTGTCTGCGCGCATTTTCAAGCGGCGTGTCGTGCATGCCAATGTGTACACCGTGTGCGTCTACTTTAATAGCCAGTTCGATATCATCATTAATAATTAATACGGTGTTGTAATCTTCGCAGAGTTGTTTTAATGCCTGCGCCTGTTGATGTCGCTTTGCCTGGTCCTGGCTTTTATCCCGGTACTGCACAATGCGTGCACCACCCTGGAGTGCCTGTTCTACTGTCTGGGTAAACTGATCCGGCGCAATCAGTTTTTCATCGGTGATGACATAAAGGCCTGACAGCTGTTCCATGATTTATTTTGCCCAGTAATAACGATTGGGTATTAGCTGACCCATGCCGAGATGTTGAGCCTGTTGTAGTGTTTTGTAGGTATAGTCCAGTGCAGTATGAATGGCACTGATGGGTTCATTGTCGTGTGCGATCAGGCCTGCAATAGCAGCGGTCAGTGTGCAGCCTGAGCCATGGTACTCGTTACTTAAGCGTTGATAGGTAAACGATTCAATTAACCGGTTGTTGGCAAACAGCTTGTGTTGAACATCGCTTGTATTTGCATGGCTGCCGGTTAATAAAACATATTCTGCACCCATGTCGAGTAGCTCAATCGCAGCCGCCACATCATTATCGGCTTCCCTGGCGAGTTGTCGTGCTTCGAGAGTATTGGGCGTAACGATATAACTAAGCGGTATGATGAGTTGATTGATTGCATCGATTAATGAACGTTGTGCCAGCTTTCCACCGCCACCACCGGCAAGCACCGGGTCAAAAATAACCGGTAGTTGCGGATAATCCTGCAGAATACTGTGTATGGCTTCGGCTATTTCAACGTCTCCCAGCATACCCAGTTTAATTGCTGCAACCGGCATGTCTTCAAGTACTGTGCGTGCCTGTTGAATCAGAGTTTCTGATTGAATGGTCTGGAAGGATGTAACGTTGCGAGTATCCTGAACTGTCAGTGCTGTTATGATGCAGGCAGCGTGTGAACCCTGGGAACTGATGGCTTCTATATCCGCCTGTATGCCAGCACCTCCTGTGGGATCAAAGCCGGAAAAACACAGTACAACCGGTGACTGGGCATCCTGGGTCATGGTTAAAGTGTTCCGGCCTGCCTGGCGAGCAACCAGGTTTTTGCAGATAGTTCAAAAGAGCAGGTCCACTTGTATGCCAGGTTGAGATTTTCGGCCGTGGCATATACACCATGGCCACGAACCACGGTGATGGGGTAATCAGCCAGCATACTGGAGACGGCATCGGCTGCCTGTGCAACATATTCATTATAAGGAATAGTGATGACCGGTACTTTTTCAAAATAATACTGGCCTTCAAAATCTACCGGCACAAAGTCCTTACCATCCAGGGTTGCTGCAACACTGTAGGCACCATGACTGTGTAACACAGCACGGGCGGACGGTTTTTTCTGGTAAACCGCAAGGTGTAGCGGGGTATCGAGTGAGCCTTTATGTTTATGCGTGGTATTGGTGTTGACTGCTACCAGTTCATTACTGGTTAGTGTGTCAGCACAGGCGCCCGACGGGGTGACCCAGATCTGGTCATTATCAGGGTCATAGATAGAGGCATTTCCACTATGTGAATCATTGTAGCCATACTGTCTTAGCCACTGGTAATACTGGATGAGTTGTTGCTTGCTGTTCATACCGGAATGTTACTCTTATTAATAGAGTGCTTCCAGATTAACAGATATGTCGGCAGCTTTCTGCAAGCTCAATGATGCGATTACGAATGATCTGTATATCTTCTGCTTCGGGGGAGATCTGCAGGTATTCCTGGTAGTCTTCCATGGCTGGCCGAGAGCATTCGAGGGCATCATAAATATATGCACGTGCCTTAATCGAATCCAGTTTATCTGAATCCTGGTATACCATGAAATCAGCGATGGTCAGTGCCTTGTTCCAGTCATGATTTTGCATGTAAATATTACGCAGGTTACGTAACACGCGGATAATGATTTCACGATTGGGCGTTGTGGCCAGCAGGCCTGAAAAATGACGACGCTTCAGCTTGTTGCCGTAGAATTCCTGTAGACGTTCCTCAATATCTTCTTCACTCAGTGAGATACCACCAAAATAGGGATCGAGAATAATAGCGCCTTCCTGCATGTCTAGCTTGACCAGGAAATGTCCGGGAAACGAGATGCCTTTTAAGGGTAAACCCAGTCGCTGACCCAGCTCGATATAAAGGATAGAGAGACTGATAGGTATGCCCAGTTTACGGTTAAGTACATCATTCAGGAAACTGTTGCGAGGGTCGTAAAAGTGTTCTGAATTTCCTTCAAAACCTTTTTCAACAAATAGTACTTTATTCAGTGACGTTAGAATTTCTGCAACACTGGCATTTTCCGGTAATCGATCACGGATTTCATCTGCCAGTCGGGAAATACGATCCAGTTCTGTTTCAATTTTGAGATCAGAGTATTCCAGGCGGGCAACCATCAGGGCGCCTGCTGCCAGGCTGATCTGGTCATCAGGCTGGTCGAGTAATTGTTCAAATTCAGATTTTAATATTTTATTTTGCATAGGCTATTTACTGTTCGTTAAAAATAAGTGTGGTTCAGGGTCTGGACTTTTGCAAGGTTGGGGGTGGCTTAAATAGAGCCGTTTATCTGTTATCTATGCAGTCTTGAGGGATTTTGTACCGTTATCTAAGGAGTTGATTGTTATCAATAATTACTTAATTAAAGTGCTGTTTATCGGTAGCGCATGCGTGTGCCATGTTCCAGCGACAGCTTGATTTCTTCCGGGTCCAGTTGCTCCGGGAACTTGACGCCTGAGATCTGTGCGCCATGTATGCTGGCACCATTTAGTACCGCATTACTCATGTCTATGCCTCTCAGGTTGCTCATACGAAAATAACAGTTACTGAAGTCCAGTCCATCAGCGTCTATGCCACACAGGGATACACCTCTAAAATCACAGCCCGTAAGATCACAGCTTTGACCACCCGCTTTCAGTGTATTGAATTCTTCAATTTTACCTTCACGAATCAGGCGGTACATGGGATCATTTTTGATTACAGGTGGCTGTTGCACGATAATCTCTCTCAGGCTTGTTAACAGGTAAAGTATAGACCAATGAATCAGCGAGATGTTTTAAAAAAAGGTGTTTTTCTTGATGTAGATTCAGTACGACCCGAAGATCTGGATTTCTCATTATTGCATCAACAACTGGAGCAACTTGATTTAAT
>JAOUQA010000018.1 GCA_029879605.1 Gammaproteobacteria bacterium | reverse complement strand
TGTATGCCGGGCTAACCCAGCTAAATGACAAAAGCCGCAATATTCTAACGGTCGAAGATCCCATTGAATATTACCTGGATGGCATCGGTCAGACCCAGGTCAATACCAAGGTCGAAATGACTTTTGCCAGGGGGTTACGCGCTATCTTACGTCAGGACCCTGATATAGTGATGATTGGTGAAATTCGCGATCTTGAAACTGCTTCCATTGCAGTACAGGCCAGTCTTACCGGTCACCTGGTATTATCAACCCTGCATACCAATACCGCCATAGGTGCCATCACGCGCCTACGTGATATGGGTGTCGAACCTTTTCTACTGGCCTCAAGTTTAATTGGCGTAGTGGCTCAACGACTGGTACGCAAATTGTGCCCTCATTGCAAACAGGCACACACAGCCTCGGCCCTGGAATGTGACTACCTAGCTGTTGACTCAGCTAACCCGCCCCAGATTTACACTGCCAGCAGTTGTAATGAATGTAACCAGTTGGGTTATGTCGGGCGAACGGGTATTTATGAAGTCGTTCCCATTAATGATTCTCTCCAGAACATGATTCATGACGGTGAAGGTGAACAGACCATGGAGAAATATGCCCGCACATTTAGCCGTAGCCTGCGCCAGGATGGCCAACGACTGGTACTGTCCGGTCTGACCTCACTGGAAGAAATTCTACGAGTTTCCAAGGAAGATTAACCCTGATATAAACCATGGCTGCCTTCGAATACACAGTACTGGACAACAGGGGTCGCGAAAAAAAAGGCGTCATTGAGGGCGATACCGCACGCCAGGTACGTCAGCTCCTGCGTGACAAGGGATTAATGCCACTCAATATAGAAGCTACCTCGGTCAAACAAAAAAAAACCACCAGCACATCACCGGGTAAACTCAACATCCAGCGCGGCATCAGTGCTACTGACCTGGCCCTGTTTACCCGCCAGCTTGCCACCCTGGTTAGAGCTGCCCTGCCACTGGATGAAGCCCTGTCAGCCGTGGGTCAGCAAACTGAAAAACCACGCATCAAAAGCATGATTTTTGCCATTCGCGCCAAGGTAATGGAAGGTCACTCACTGGCCAAGGGCCTGGCAGATTACCCCAGGGTATTCCCCGAGTTATTCCGTGCAACTGTTGCTGCGGGCGAACAATCCGGTCACCTGGATACCGTACTGGATCGACTGGCCGACTATGCCGAAAGTCGCCAGCAAATGAGCCAGAAAATCGCCCAGGCAACAATTTATCCTGCTATTTTAACCATAGTGGCCCTGCTTGTGGTTACTGGGCTATTAACTTATGTCGTTCCCCAGATCGTCGAAGTATTTGATAACACTGGCCAGGAATTACCATTATTAACCCGCATCATGATAGGCATCAGTGACTTTCTACGTGATTATATTGTTTTACTTATTATTGGACTGATTCTGCTCGGCTACGGAATCAAACGATTTTTACAAATACCCGCCAATAAAAAAAAGTATCATCGCACACTGTTACGCCTGCCCCTGATTGGTCGTCTCAATCGAGGATTAAACACGGCACGTTTTTCACGCACCCTGAGTATTTTGAATTCCAGTGGCGTGCCCATACTGGATGCTTTGCACCTCTCAGCACCGGTGATTGCTAACCTGCCCATGAGAGAAGCCGTTATTGAAGCGGCTGATCGTGTGCGCGAAGGCTCCAACATTCACACTGCGCTTGAACGTAGCAAATTATTCCCACCCATGACCCTGCATCTGATTGCCAGTGGTGAAAACAGTGGTAAGCTGGAAGAAATGCTGGATCGTGCGGCTATTCAGCAGGAACGGGAACTGGAAACACTGATAGCAACTTTTATGGGCCTGTTCGAACCTTTATTGATTGTTTTCATGGGCATTATTGTTCTGCTCATTGTACTGGCGATCCTGATGCCCATTATTAATATGAACGACCTTATGCAATAACAGAAACAGCACACCGCCCAGTGCCCCATAAAAATGAGCATCCACCGCAACATGCCCCCCGGTCATGGACTCGGAACCCGGCATAGGCCCGTAAACCTGTTCCCAGGTTAACTTGGCAATGACCAGTAACAGTAACACCAGTCCACTGTTAAAAAACTGCTTCATTTCATACCAGGCACCGACAATAAACAGGCCATGTAAAACCCCGGATAAACCTACATACCAGATAATATCTTCATTTAACCAGTACAGCCCCAGGGCAACAAACAGGGCAGAAATAATAATCACCTGCGACCAGATCAGTACTGAACAATAACGACTAAAAAATACCATCACCAGCACCAGGCCCGCCTGATTCAGCCACAGGTGCTGTGCATTCAGGTGGACAAAGTGCCCGCTTAACAACAACCATAGATGCCCCTGATCAATCAGCCCACGGTCAAAACGTAAACTATCAGCCAGTCCAAGTGTCTCAGCTAACAGGCAGACAATGATTAATAATAACCAGAAAATATGCTGTTTCAGCCAACGACTTAACATTGTGTTCATAGGCTTGCCAGTGTGCATCTGTTATGATTCATGCCAAGAATGTAACCTTTAATCTGTATGGAGTCATCAGTGATCGGTAAAAATATAAATAAGCAGCAGGGCTTTACCCTGATCGAAATTATCGTGGTCGTCGTTATCATTGGCATTTTAGCGACTTTTATCGCACCCAAATTTCTAGGGCGAACAGATGAAGCACGCATTACCAAAGCCAAGGCTGATATAGGTGCTTTAGAAAGTGCACTTGAACTCTATAAACTGGATAACTATAACTATCCAAGCACCGACCAGGGCTTACAGGCACTGGTAGAAAAACCCGGTTCAGACCCTGTACCTGTTAACTGGAAAGATGGTTATATTAAAAAATTACGTAAAGATCCCTGGCAACGTGATTATCTTTATCTCAGTCCGGGCGAACATGGTCAAATCGATATTTATACCCTGGGTGCTGATGGTGTCGAGGGCGGTGAAGGTGCCAATGCTGACATTGGTAACTGGAATATCGAATAAGTTTTTCTGCAGACTTAATCAACAGGATGCCAGCCAAAACATCCAGTACGCTCTCCAGAAAACATGGCGGTTTTACCCTGTTTGAATTGCTGGTGGTTATTGTCATCATCAGCATAACTTTTGCTCTTTTCATGAGTGTTAATTTTTCTTCTGGTAATCCGGCAGAACGCATTCGTAAAGAAGCCAGCCGACTACAATCACTTTTATCATTTGCTCACGAACAGTCGGTCATCCGTGGAGAAGAATATGGCATCTACTTTCAACCGGCTTCCTATAATTTTATGCTCTACATCACTGAGGATGACAACTGGGTTCCTGTTGATGGAGATCCTGTACTAACTGAAAAACAGTTAACTGACCATATGGAACTTGAGCTAACTGTAGAAGATACTGACATTGTCATTGATGAACCTGAAACCACGGCGCTCAGTGAAGATGAAATTAAAATAAAACCCCAGGTATTTTTATTATCCAGTGGTGAAACTACACCGGACTTCGTGATACGTTTTCTAATACCAGATGTAGATACCACATTCGAAGTTCATGGTACAACGGATGGAAAATATGAGCTTGTGCAGGCACAGTAAACAGACCGTTAGCGGCTTCACCCTGATCGAGATACTGGTCGCACTGGTTATTATTGCGGTGGCACTGGGGGCGCTGATTAAAGCATCCAGCGATCACACTTTTAGCGCCAGTTACCTGAAACAGAAAACCATCGCCCACTGGGTTGCTATGAATGAACTCACCCTGTTACAGGTCGAAAAAAAATGGCCCGACCTGGGTTCTGAAAAAAAACACACCGATATGGCTGATCATCAATGGTTCTGGACTCGAGAAGTGCTGGAACTACCAGACCTCGTCACCGGCGAACCATCTCAACAGGTACGACAGGTACTATTTACCGTATATCTTGATGAAGACCGGCAACAACAACTCACCCGGCTAACCGGCTACCTGGAACGACCATGATCAACTACCCGGTATATACACCTGATAAAACACAGTATGGCTTCACACTCATCGAAGTGCTTATTGCCATGGCCATTTTTGCCATACTTTCCCTGCTAGCCTATGGTGGACTCAACCAGGCCATTATCAGTAAAGAAAGAACCGCAGCCTCATTAGCACGCCTGCAGGAATTACAAATCACCATGACTAAAATCCAGCGTGATTTTTCACAAATCACCAGCCGAACCATGCGTGATGAAATGGGCACACAACATCCCGGCCTAACAGCCCAGCAGGGTAATGAGTTTTTAATCCAGCTAACCCGCAATGGCTGGCGCAACCCGGCTAAAACCACCCGTGGTCATTTACAACGTGTCGCCTACCGTATGGATGAAGATAAATTACTGCGTATTCACTGGCCCTTCGTCGATCGGGCAGTGGACGATCAGGGCGTGGAAACCCAGTTAATCAGCAATCTTAAAGATGTTAAACTGCGCTTTCTCAATGATCAAAATGAATGGCACGATTCCTGGCCTGCTCTTAATGCTGAGCCAGAAAATAACAACACCTTACCGGTTGCCATAGAAGTGACCCTTGAAATGGAAGACTGGGGCAATATGGTACGTGTAATCAGGACCACAGGATGACAATGATTAAACAACAGGGTGTAGCACTGATTACCGCATTAATGATTGTTGCAATTGCTGTCATCCTTGCCAGCTCCTTACTTGGTGACCTGTATCTTGATCGTCAACGAACCTACAACATTATTAATACCGAGCAGGCCTATTTATATGCACTGGGTGCAGAAGTCATCGCTAAATCAGGCCTTAAACTGGACCGGCAAAATAACAGCTTCGACAGCCTGAACGAGATCTGGGCCCAACCAACGCCTCCTTATCCTGTTGAAGGTGGACACATTGCAGCCGCCCTGGAAGACCTGCAGGGTCGGTTTAATCTGAACAATTTATCCAGCAGTCTGAATAACAATCATCAGCAGGATCTTGAGCGTTTTAAGCGATTACTCGCTACCCTGAAACTCGAACCCCAGCTGGCAGATGCGGTTGTAGACTGGCTAGATGAGGATTTAACTACAACCATACCCGGTGGTGCAGAGGATGACTATTATATGAGCCTGCTCAAACCCTACCGCACTGCCAATCACATCATGACCAGTAAAAGTGAACTAAGATCAATTAAGGGCTTTGGTGAAGATGATGTATATGAAACCATTGAACCATTTGTCTGTGCCTTACCTGAAGTAACCACAATCAATATCAACACGGCCAGCCCTGAAATGTTACAATCTGTCAGTAACGATATAACTGCCAGTGATGTCGAGGCCATCATAACTGAGCGTGATGGCGATCCAGAAAAGGAAGATGACGGATCTTCTTTTGAAGACATAAATAAGTTTAAAGAGTTTATGCAAAATAGTTTAAAAAAGAAAAACCCAGCCACTGATGGTATGGCCACATCAACCAACTACTTCCTGTTAAGTTCTTTTGTCGAAACTGGACGTGGAAAAATCTGGCTATACAGCATTATTCAACGCGACGACAAAGGTGCCGGCACCGTTATCAGTCGCTCTCAGGGAGCATGGTAGTGGCTACTACTCTACTGGTTCTATACAACCCGCATAATGAAGACCATGCACACTGGACTTTTGTTAACGAGACGGGCCAGGCTAGCAGCCTGGGTTATGGCTCTATTGATAACTTAACCAGTATTGCCACTGGTCATAGAGTAACACTGTTACTGGACAGCTCCTGTCTGAATATACACCAGGTCAAGATACCTACTCAAAACCGTCAACGACAATTACAGGCTATACCCTATGCCCTGGAAGATGTTCTTGCAGATGATATAGAGGACCTGCATTTTGCAGCAGGCAAACGCCAGCCAGATGAATCTATACCGGTTATCACGATTCAATGCACTCTTCTCGAAACCATTATTCAACGCTTTAAAGATGCAGGTATACTTCTCGAAGCTATTTCAGCAGACGGTATAGCATTACCCATTGACCATGATCAATGGACCTTATTGATTGATAACGAACGTGCCCTGATTAAAACGGCAAATTTTAAAGCATATTATTGCGATCTGGATCTACTGGATATTTTTCTCCCGACACTGTATAAAAAATCAGAACCAAAACCCGGCAAAATGATTATTTACCATTCTGATCAACAACAGTTTAATCTTGACAGCGTTAACTCACTGGAACTGGAAACCACTTATATAACCTACAGAGAAAGCCCACTGGAATTTCTGGCTCAGAGCCTGCCATTAATCAAACAATTAAATATCCTCCAGGGTCCCTACACAATCAAAAGGGAAACCAGTGTCCAGCTCAAACCCTGGAAATCCGTTGCTGCTGTTTTCTTTGCCTGGCTATGTATACAACTTGTCTATGCTGGCGTAGAAATTAATCAGTTAGAAACAAAAAATACTGAACTTAATAGCTTAATTCAAAAAGAATTTAAATCCGTTCATCCTGGCAATAAGAACTATTCCAGGATGCGCAAGGACATGATACAGACACTGAGTGATATTCGCGGCAATGGTAACAGTGATGAAAAACAATTATTCCTCAGCCTGCTTGCAGAAGCCACGCCAGCACTCAGCAATAATTCCAAATTGACTATTAATGGTATTATTTTTCGCAACAAATTTGTCGACTTTGATATTCAGGCTGATTCATTACAAACCCTGGAAGCGGTTAAATCAAGATTACTAAATATTGCCAGTATAAAAATCGTTATGTCAACCACGGTCGAAAAAGACAAGGTCAAAGGACGTCTAAGACTGGAGCAGAAAAGCTAATGGACTTACAACAGTATCTAAGCCCGATACAGGACTGGCTAGACAGCCTGGAAAAAAGAGAACGTCATGTTGTCCTTGGCGGTGCTACTATTTTAATCATCAGTCTTTTTTATTTTCTTATCTGGCAGCCTGTGTTTGACAGCCTTGAGCTGGAGCAGGAAAAATATAATTCGCAACGTGAACTTTATTTCTGGATGAAAGATGCTGCAGCCGAGGTAAAAACGTTTCAACAAAGCGGAACAAGGCTAAGTAATCGTTATAAAAACCAGTCCATCTCATCACTGGCAGAAATGAGCGCACAAAGCAGGGGTGTCAAACAGAACATCAGTAAACTCGACTCCAATAACAAAGGCGTAAAAGCCGAACTCAACCAGGTCAGTTTCGACAACCTGGTTTTATGGTTAGCTGACCTGGCAGCAAAATATAATATTCATGTTTCCAGCCTGCATATTGAAAAACTCAATGAAGCGGGAACAGTTAATGCCCGGGTCAGCCTGGAACGAGACCCATCATGAAACCAAAGCATTATATTCTCACTGCCATTATCTCATACCTGCTTTTTACTATTGTTACAACGCCAGCAGCCTCTATATTTTCTCTGATCCAGAAAGACACCAAACTACCTTTTACCATACAGGGCATAGATGGCTCGATATGGAACGGCTCCGCTGAACGAGTCATTATTCCTTCTGCACCACAACTGGAGAATATTTACTGGAGCATAAATCCTTTTGCACTATTAATTGCAAATGTAAGCGCATCTATTGAAGCTGAAATTATGAACAATATCCTGACAGGCGACATTTCTGTTAGCAACGATGGAAGCTATAGGGCCTCGGATATCAGCACACAGCTTTCTTCTTCAACAGTTCAGAAATTAATAAATCTGCCACTTGGAGAATTATCAGGTGAATTTTATATTAATATTGAATCTATTCAATCCACAAAGAATATTCCCGTCATCGACGGAACCATTGCATGGGAAAAAGCCGCCTACACTCTTGCCGATACTGTTAATCTTGGCACTATTAATCTTATAATTAAGCCTGCAGATTCGAATGCGCTCAAAGCCAAGATCAATAACAAAGGTGGTGATATTGCTATTTCCGGCGAAATCCATATAGCTGATAATAAAACTTATAAACTTGATCTTGCATTTGCACCTCTTGAAACAACTAATAACAACATTAAACAAAGCCTGGCCATGTTTGCCAGAAAACAAACCGATGGTTCATATTTATTAAGAAAAACAGGTAACCTTAGAAGCCTTGGCTTCTGATTATTATTGCTATGCCAAAACCTTATCAACGCATAAAAATACAATCCAAAACTGAAACTGTAACACCAGAAACAAAATGTTCATTTTGTACTGGCTCTATCTGCTGTACCTACATTACCCAGCATATTGATACCCCAAGATCAAAATCAGATTTTGAACACCTGCTCTGGCAAATATCACATCAAAACATCAAGATTTATAAAGATGAAGATGGCTGGACACTACTGGTAGAAACCAAATGCAAACACCTGCAACTGAATGGTGACTGCGGCATTTATGAACATCGTCCGACTATCTGTCGTGACCATACCAATGATTTTTGTGAGTACGATGCACCATCTGAAGATGGGTTCGAACTTTACTTTCCCGACTATGATGCACTAAGAGCTTACTGCATAAAACGCTTTAAGAGCTGGGATAAATAACTAGCCACCCGTAATCTGATCGAACGAATCCAGTAACGGGTATTCATGATGTTCTTTTTCATCACCCATACTGTCTGGCTTTCTAATAGCAAGCAAATTGTCTATACCATATTCACTGGCCGCATCCAGCACACTAAAATTATCATCAATGAATAATGTTCGCCCAGGATCAAAACTTTCGATGGTTTGTAATTTTTGCCAGAAACCGCTTTCTTCTTTTGCCAGCAGAAGCTCGTGCGAGGTAATAATTCGATTAAAATAACGATCCAGCCCTGTTTTATTCATTTTAATTGCAACGCTTGCCGGATGCGCATTTGTTACCAGCACCACGCGCTTTCCAATCATATGCAAATATTCGAGAAATTCTTCCACACTTGGACGCACAGCTATTTTATCTGCCACATCTTCTTTTAACCTGGGTATATCCAGCTCAAGTTCTTTCGACCAGTATTCCACACAGTACCAGTCCAGCGTCCCCATTACGGCGCTGTATTTTTCATTTAAAATAGAATGTGCTTCTGAATGCTCCAGGCCATGCCTCTCTGCATAACACAGAGGTACATGCTCCAGCCAGAAATGATTATCAAAATGAAGATCTAGCAGCGTACCATCCAGATCAAGAAAAACACTGTCTATATTTAACCAGTTAATCATCGTCATTCTGCTCCTGTTTCGAGTAGAATATACAAAATTCTAATGATTGAACATGCCATGCCAGATAAACCTAAAATTATTAATGTCACATCACTTACTAAAAGCAAATTATTTCATATTCAGCAAGTAGCGCTGGAATTCTCCAGCGGCAAGCAGGCGCATTACGAAAGAATCCTGGCCGCAGCCAATGGGGCCGTGCTTATTGTACCATTACTGGCAAATCATAATGTACTGATGATCCGGGAATACTCCGTTGGCACCGATCAATATGAACTGTTATTTCCCAAGGGACTGATCGATGATGACGAATCAATACTATGCGCCGCCAACCGTGAACTCATGGAAGAAACCGGTTATGCAGCAAGACAGTTAAACCATATTAATACCATGACTATCGCACCAGGTTATCTCGGCTTTAAAACTCATATTATCCTGGCAGAAGACCTCTACCCGGAACAACTGGAAGGCGATGAACCTGAACCCCTGGAAGTTCTTGAGTTCAGCCTGAACGACATCGATGAAATTGTACAGCGTGATGACTTAACAGAATCACGAACCATTGCCGCGCTTTACATGGTACGTGATATTTTATCAAAGCGAACAAATCATGCCTGATTATCGCCTGCAGTCATTATGCGACCAGGCATTGATTATCGCGCATGAGGCAGGGCAAAAAATTCTCGAAATCTATAATGATGATTACACAATAGAACATAAAGAAGACAAAACACCACTCACGACTGCTGATCTTGCCGCCCACCACATCATTGTTAACCAGCTTGCTTTATTAACACCTGACATACCTGTCTTATCTGAAGAGTCCGATTCGATTTCATTCAAAGAACGTCAGTCCTGGCAACGTTACTGGCTGGTTGACCCACTGGATGGTACCCGTGAATTTATTAAACGCAACGGCGAATTTACAGTCAACATTGCTCTAATTGAAAAACACGTCAGTATCCTGGGTGTAATTTACGTGCCGGTCTCCGACTGTAGTTATTTTGCCTATAAAAATGGTGGTGCTTTTAAAGCAACAACAGGCCAGGCAAAACAATCGATAAGTGCTCGCCTTTTATCAAAGGATAAAATGACTGTTGCAGGCAGTCGCTCACATGCATCAAGCCGACTACAAACTTATATTGATAAACTGGGTGATGTAAATATCATTAGTATGGGTAGCTCGTTAAAATCCTGCCTGGTAGCAGAAGGCAGTCTTGATCTTTATCCCCGTCTTGGCCCAACATCCGAATGGGATACTGCCGCCGCGCAATGCATTGTCGAACAGGCGGGCGGCTTTATGACTAAAACTGATATGACGCCGCTGCGTTATAACACCAAAGACAGTTTACTGAATCCGGAATTTTTTGTTTTTGGCGATAACTCGGTTAACTGGTCTGACTATTTATAATTAAAAAGCCTGCTGAAATGCCTGTAAAAATCTATCATAGTCATTTTTCGGCAAATGATTGATTCCAGCTGCTGCCTTACGCCCACCACCTGTTTCAAACTGTCGACATAAATCATCGGCACCGGTTTTATTATTTAATGGTGCACGCACACTGACCAGGTAACCATCATCTTTTTCAGTCAGCATGGCATGAGCACGATCGGTAAATTGTTGCGCAAGATCATTCGCATATATGCCACTTACCCGTCGCGCCCATTTTTCATTGGGTAACACAAACAATGCATGGCTATCATCAGCAAAAGCCGGATTTAACTGCCTGGCATTTTCCAGGTCATCCATGTAACCATCTAACAGTGTTTTATAACCTGCTTCATTTTCAATGAAATCAAATGGATTTTCATAAGGCTGTATTAAACGATACAGGGCATCAGGATGATAAATCAAATCATCCAGGCTTGAACCATAACCATTGTAATTAATACAGGTACCCAGTGTTTTTAACTGCTCCAGTTTTTCACTGGCTACATTTAATGGCTTTGCTGCAGCTTCAGCAGCAATAAAAAGATTATCGCCATACGCGGCTGTTACTGCCCAGGCCAGGTACTTTCCGCCCAGGTAATCATTGACCAGTAAACTTGAACAGATATCCGCATCAGTATTGATATGTGTTTCCAGCGCTGGATGAGCCGGTATATCACCCGCAAAATGATGATCAAAATAAATCGCCTGAGCACCTGCATCTAACAGCCGCACAAGATCATCCCGGTTTTTATCCAGCGAGATATCCAGGACCGTAACATAATCTCCGGCTGATACTTCAACCCGCTTAAGCAGGCTTATATCTCGCTTAACACCGGTTACCAGCTGATTTTCAACCGGTTTTGCCAGGCGTAACTGGTGTAAAGCACAAATACCATCGGCATCGCCGTTGAACACATCAATATAATTCATCTCACAACCTGGGCATTTTTAAAAACAGGAGCTTACCGACTCGAATAGACAATAGCAATCTGCATTTATAGTCATAAAAAAAGGGCAATGATTAATTGCCCTTGAGTCGTTAAAACTTATTTATTTTTAGAATTATTTGTTTTGCTGCTTACGTCTTGAAACACCGATAAGACCGATCAGGCCCGACATAAATAACCAGGCAGCGGCAGGAACAGGTACTACAGCTACATTACCTGTACTTCCAAACCATGCACTCGATAATTCCACGCAACCATCTGTACCTGGTAAACACTGATCACCCAAAGCAGACGTTCCACCAATGGTATACGCGCCTGTATTAATACCAGTCACATGAGCTGCGAAAAACATGGTTGGTTGCTGTGGATCGGGATCTAGCGGATCGGGAACAGTTGGTGCTGAAAGTCCAAAATAACTGTAAATATCATCTCCATCAGCTGCGATTGAAAAACTTAAAGAACCAGGCTGACGATATTGACCACCATCACCTATGACAACATCAAACTTGCCATAACCATCCGCATTGCTTGGTTGTGCATAACCTGCATTCTGACCACCGTTGTAATCATTAAGAACCCAGTTCGTTGGCAGGGTCAGATCATTTGTATGAACATTAAAAAGATCATCAGTTATATTGAAAGCAAAACTCTGAATACCGAAATTATTAGTTGGAGACAATGCACCATCAACAATATCTACACTAAAATTAATAAGACCGGCAGCACCTTCATCATCAATTGATACTGTTAGATAATGACCACCATCAGCCAGACCACCATCGAAATAATTGACATTGCTATCGTCGATAATATAGCTAACTGATGCGGCATTGACAGCTGAAGACACAAGAATTCCCGCGATGAGACCTGCACCTGTTCCAAATAGACCCTTCATCCTCTACAACCCCAACTTTTTCATTTAATTCTTAAAAACATTTAAAGAAATAGAGGCACAATGCGTGCCAAATATCATCTAAACACAATATCCTACTGATATATATAGCTTTTTTATCTCCACTTATTAAATAAAACAATCATTTAAAATCATATTGTTTCATTATTGTTAAGCATACCGACACTACATAACGTGTCTTTCCATTACTCACCCATAACCACCTGTTTTATCAAAAAATATTTACAATATTAGCAACTGATTAACTAGTTACCGCTCATCCTGTAATTATTAAATTCTTTACACTTTCAGCTTTAATCAAACCGGTTAATTTAATGATATACACACTGAATATCCCTCACCTGAAATTAACTGGACGCTAGATTTGATACTGATGATTACTGAATATTTTTATCTTATTCAGATGATAAATAGAAAATAAATCAAAGCTCCAGCATCCAGTTAAAAACTGGCCGGATGGAAATTAAGAAAGAGATAAAATGGTGGCCGGGGGCAGAATTGAACTGCCGACACGCGGATTTTCAGTCCGCTGCTCTACCAACTGAGCTACCCGGCCCTGTATAGAAGGGTTACTATTGCCATCCTGGCGAAACATAAAAACTATTTAACTACCTGCCTCGACTCCTGTCTCGGCGCTCATCAGACTGCGAATGTCCGCTGGACATTCGGTTCTTCTTCGCCCAAC
>JAOUQA010000257.1 GCA_029879605.1 Gammaproteobacteria bacterium | reverse complement strand
AGATAATCATTGCCGATGAGCCAACCTCAGCCCTGGATTCTGATGCACGGGATGAGTTTATTGAACTACTTTTGCAATGCGCTGATAACAATCAGAGCAGTGTTATTTTTGTCAGTCATGATAAATCACTGGCCAGTCATTTTAGCCTGAGCATGAATATAAATGATTTGAATTCTCTGGCGGTGTCGTCATGATGATACTTAAGGTTGCATTAGCCAGTTTATTAAATCGTAAACTAACCGTATTGCTGACTACCCTGACTATAGCTGTGAGTGTATTTGTCCTGCTGGGAGTTGAACATATTCGTTTGGAAGCAAGACAGAGTTTTACAAAAACCGTATCCGGTGTTGATCTTATTGTCGGGCCACGGACAGGGCAGATTAATTTATTACTCTACTCGGTTTTTCGTATTGGTAGTCCATCGAACAACATAAGCTGGCAGAGTTACCAGGCAATTGCCAGTCATCCCCATGTGGCCTGGCATATTCCTGTTATTCTGGGCGATTCGCATAAAGGTTATCGTGTTACTGGTACGACCGAAGCTTATTTTGAAAAATTTAAATATGGAAAAAAACAGTCATTACAATTTGCTGCTGGTAATCGCTTTCAGGATGTATACCAGGCAGTTATAGGTGCCGACCTGGCAAAACAGCTGGGTTATGGTTTAAATGATGAAATCGAGTTGTCTCATGGTGTGGCTGAAATCAGTTTTAAAAAACATGATGATCACCCATTCAAGATTACCGGTATCCTGCAGGCAACCGGCACCCCTGTGGACCAGGCGATACTGGTTAACCTGGAATCCATTGAAGCCATTCACCAGGAAGAGACTATATCTCGACATGATGAGCATGATCACGATCATGACGAGGTGATGCCCGAAAAAATCACCGCCTTTATGCTGGGGCTTAAATCACGCGCGACAACATTTATAGTACAAAGGGTAGTGAATGATTTTGCTGCAGAACCTTTGCTGGCTATTATCCCGGGTGTGGCATTATCCGAGCTCTGGCAAATGATGAGCATGCTGGAAAAAATTCTTACTTTAATTGCCTTGCTGGTATTGCTGGCATCACTGCTGGGTATGGTGACCATGTTACTGTCATCGATGTTTCAGCGTAGTCGGGAAATTGCCGTACTGCGTGCAATCGGTGCCCATGCCAGTTTTATTTTTTTACTGGTTGAGATAGAGGCACTGTTAATGACCCTGATGGGTGTGGTTATTGGAAGTGTGTTGCTGGTGTTAAGCCTGTTATTTTCACAGGACTGGATCAGTACTCAGTATGGTCTGTTTATTGATATCAATATTTTTAACGAGACTGCATTAATGTATTTTGCAGCAATTTTTGTTATTTCATCTGTGCTGGCATTGTTGCCAGGAGTGGTGGCATACCGTTATTCACTTGCCCATGGTTTAAGTCAGCGACAGTAAATTGAAGGTCGAGCAGTTTTAGCTTCTGGCTCAGAAATTATCTGCGCCGTGTTGAGGGTTTTATATTTTCAAGATCCTCGTGCACCTGTTCGCAGCTTCGTTCATAAACAATTTCACGTCCCATTATATTACCGGCATAGGCCAGTTTATTACTGGTTGGAAACAACTGGCATTTAAGGCTGTGTACACCTTCTCCTACCATAACCTCAATCTGATCTTCCCGTTTACTGTAAACCAGCACCTCTAATAACTGGCCACTGTCAGTGGAACGTACCTGGATGGTTTCATTTTGCATGATGGTGATTTCCATGGATGATTTGTTATTGAGATTACGCCTGTTGCAGTATATTTGCACTGTTTACAGTTATTGAAAATAGCTTATTTCTCTTTTCTAAAGCTATTAGTTATTGAAATTATTAATAATTTTATCTTTTTGTATTAACCATAATAATCTTCTTGTATATTTAAAACAAAAGTAATACAGTCGTCTGACATAAAAACAATAATTTACTGATAAATGTATAAGGAACTTATTATGGATATAACCCTGTATTACACACCTCAAACCCGTTCTGTCAGGCCTCGCTGGTTATTAGAAGAACTGGGGGTGCCCTATCAGCTAGAACACATAGACCTGTATGCCGGCGGGGGAGAGTCAGAGGCTTACAAAGCCATCAATCCACTGGGGGCAGTGCCGGCATTAAAAGTCGATGATGACGTTATGCTGGAATCAGGTGCGATCTGCCACTGGCTTACCGATATATTTATAGATAAGGGCATGGCGCCACACATTGATGATCGTTCGCGCATGGCTTATGAACAATGGATGATGTTTTCCCAGGCAACACTGGAGATGCAGCCCTGGCTTATTTTTTTACACTCCAGGGTGTTACCAGAATCACAGCGTGTTGAAGCCATTGTGCCCTGGGCCTTAAGGTATAACCGACGATTTTTGAAAATGCTGAATGATGAATTAACGGGCAAAAATTTTCTGCTCGGTGATCAATTTACCACGGCAGATATTATGGTTGGCTCGACCTTGATGTGGTTAGCGGAAGCACTGAATAAATACCCTGATTTAATTGATTATGTTCAGCGTCTTAAACAACGACCCGCATACATAAGGGCAATCAACGAGGATACTGTGATGGAAACCAGCAGGGAGGAAACGGTATGACAACAGCTTACTGGTGTGTACTGGCAGTGATTACATTGCCTTATATCTGGGTAATGGTCGCCCGGGTACCAACTTTAACATTACAGACAAACCTGGTGCCGAGAAAGACTGCTGAAGAATATACGGGTTATCAGCAACGCGCATACTGGGCGCATCAAAATGCACTGGAAGCCATTGCTCCCTTTGGAATTGTCGTCATTATTGTTCATTTATTACAGGCAGAGCAGGGCGCTATCGATGCCCTTGCATTAGGCTTTACGGGATTTCGAATTGCCCATGGTCTTGCTTATGTAGCAAACCTGGGTGTCATAAGATCAGCCGTATTTTTTGCCGGTATGGCCTGTATGCTGGCGATATTTTTCCAGGCGGTTTAACTGAGTGGGTTATATAAAGTTTGATAACTTTGAGCTAAAGCTGATTTTACCCCTGGCAGAAATAATTGCCGGGGGTTAAACCAGTGACAGGTTAAGAATAAAAATAATTAGTAAAGTTTTCAAAGTAGTTTGCATAACACGGGTTACAAAATTTGATATTTAAATGAGTCATTTGTTGTTTCAGATGAGTTATTTTAAGTGCAGAATTTATTCATATCATTAGTGGATACATATCTCAGCTGTAATATTGAAGTTAGTAAGCAAGCAGCCGAATGTAACTGACCAGTGCTTCGACATCGTTCTGGTTAAGAATACCTCTCCAGGCGGGCATGTATCTGCCTTTACCATCCAGAATACTCTTTATTAGCTCTTCGTTGTCGAGGCGATTGGTTTCATTGGGGTTGGTGTGATCCATGGGCATAATACCGATAAGACGGGTCATGATGCCGTCACCATCTCCTTCTACGCCATGACAGACCTGGCAGTATTTCTGATAAAGCTCATAACCAAGCTCGGAGTCTCCCATGAGATCGTGTTTAGCGCGGCTCAGAAAACGTAAATAGGCAATGAGTGCTTTAACCTGGGATGGATCAAATACATTTTTCCATTCCGGCATGGCTTCACTGAGCAGGTTATGACGATCACGGCCGGTAATTGTTTGTCGGCCTTCACCGGTAATGATTTTTGTCAGAATGGTATCGCTCCTGCTGCGCACTGTGGTAGTCAGATCAGCAGGACTGATTTTCATCGCTTTGGCAAGAGGGCCGTTACCTTTGCCATCTGGTCCATGGCATAACTGGCAATAGGAAACAAAAAGCCTTCTGCCTTCATAGGCAGTGGGTGCTTGAGCGAGGGTATTCGATGTACATGTTATAAGAACTGATAATAGTAACAGCTTAGAA
>JAOUQA010000369.1 GCA_029879605.1 Gammaproteobacteria bacterium | reverse complement strand
TAGTTTCACCGTTAGTGAATAACACTAGAGAACGAGCGAGTATTATTTAACCACTCATAAGAGCTTGTTTCTCTAATATTAGAAACTCTTAATGCTTAACCCCGCTATTCAGTAATCGGGGGCTAGTTTTCGTGTTAACAAAAGGTTTATACTTCCCATAAATAAGGCTTATTCAATAAAGCCAATAATAAAAATAACATACAACAACAAAACTTTTAAAAACATCAAGGAGAGCTTTATATGGGGAAGGCATATCAAGTTTTTGTACGTGTATCTGTGCTGTCGTTTATCTTAATAACCATATCCTCAACTGTTAATGCGCAGTTAATATTTACTGCACCGCCACGAGAAACGCCTGCTGAAGGCGAAAAATTATATGCTCCTCTGGTGAATCATCTGCGAACCATTCTTAAGACGGATGTGAAATACGAACATCCTCACAACTGGCTTAATTATCAGAAGCACATGCGTGCCGGGAAATACGATATTGTTTTTGATGGTGCACATTTTGTTTCATGGCGTGTTGAGCATTTGAAACACAAACCACTGGTTAAGTTACCTACGCCTTACCAGATAGTGCTCTATACCCGAAAAGATCAAAAAGATATTAATAGTCCTGCAGATTTGATTGGTAAACGTATCTGTGGCCTGGGTCCACCCAATCTTGTTACTATGCTTTCATTGAGCCAGTTTCCTTATCCTGCGCGGCAACCTATTCTGATACCTGTAAGAGGTGGCCAGAAAGGACTGTTTAAGGCATTTCAGGAAGGCCGGTGTGTTGCCGGGACGAACCGAACACACTATTTTAATAAAAAAATACCCGCTGATGTGCGCAAAGAACTAAAGGTGTTATACACCAGTGATGTTATTTCTAATCAGGCTATCTCAGCAGGGCCAAAAGTGACCACTAGCCAGGGTGTACGTATCAAAAAATCACTCAGTAGCGACCCAGAGGGTATTAAGGCAACACGACCCATCCTGGACCGCTTTGCAAAACAGGCAAGCGCAATGGTGGGAACCAATACATCGGACTATCAGGGTTACAATAAACTACTGGAAGGCGTGGTATTTGGCTGGTGAGAATGAGGGCTGGATACAGTGTGTCGCTACATTTTCACACTACCTGCTATCTGGTCCTGGTTTTTATACAAGGTCATTTTGTGTTGTCAGGCGAGATGTGCCTTGATTGCATTATATAATTGCCACCGATCTATAGGTTTGGTGACGTACTCATTAAAGCCTGAGTTCAGGCATTGTTCCTTTTCTGATAGCAGGGCATTGGCCGTTAGTGCAATGACAGGATTGTTATAACCATTGCGTCTTAATTTTGCCGTGGCTTCAAGTCCGTCCATTATGGGCATCTGGATATCCATTAAAATCAGATCATATTTATGATGTTTGGCCTGTTTAATGGCTGACATACCATTATCAGCAAAATCATAATTCAGTCCCATTCGTGTTAGATGCATAGCAATGAGTTCCTGCATATCTGGCGTATCATCAACGATCAGGATATGCCCCTTCAGCGGCAACATTTGCAATGGCTGGGCGGAATTATTAGAAACTTTAGTGGTGCTAGCGGTTTGAATATCACCTGCGGGAAGAATGAGCGTAAAATTACTTCCTTTGCAGTAAACACTGCTTACTCCAAGGCTTCCACCCATCAATTCAGCAAGCTGTCTAGAAAGTGAAAGACCGAGACCTGTACCGCCGTACATCCTGGAGGTGGAAGTGTCTGCCTGTGTGAAGCTCTGAAAAAGCTTTTCTGTTTGTTCGGGTGTGAGTCCTATGCCAGTATCTTTGACGCTAATGATGATGTTGTTTTTTTCTTCGTGATAGGAGATACATATCTTTACATGTCCATGCCGGGTAAATTTTATTGCATTGCTGCAAAGATTAAGAATGATTTGTTTTACACGTAATGAGTCACCGTAAATATAAGTTGGAATATTGTTGCTGTATTCAATTGAAAAATTCAAACCTTTATCATTGGCTCGTGGTTTTGACAGCTCGTTAATCTGTTCAATTATGTCTATAATGTTGAATGGTGTGTGGTCAACAGTAAGCTTGTTTGCTTCGATCTTCGCTATATCGAGAACATTATCAATAATAGATCGCAAATGATTACTGTTTGTTTGAATAATATCGATTAATTTAGCCTGTTCAGGATTTGTTTTCTCATTTTCATGCAAGGTTTCGACAAAACCTATAATCATGCTTAGCGGTGTTCTGATTTCATGGCTTATATTTGACAGGAACTGGCTTTTTGCCTGGTTGGCGTCTTCGGCTAGCAGAGTAGCGGCTGCCAGCTCTTCGGTTCTTTTTTGAATCATGTGCTCTAGATTTTCTTTATGCATTTTAAGCGCAGCCTGATCTTTTATCTGCTGAGTGACATCAAGCCCGTAAATGTATACAGAATCAAGTTCTGAAACAGGTGCGAGTAACATGTTGAATGTTTTCCCATTGCATTCAATGCTGTGTTCTTTGGGAGTTTTTTCAGTAATTGATTTTTGTATCAGCAGTGCGATGTCCTGTGGAACACTGTCCCCAATGTTCGCCCCCCAGTGCTCACTAACAGGTTTGCTTGCATTGTTGGCATAATTGATGATGCCATTACGATTTACCCTGAAGATAGGTGAGATGGCTTCTTCAGGGAATTTTGCCAGTTCAATGAGTCTTTGTTTGTTGATTTGTAGTTGGTGCTCATGTGCTTTGGTTTCAATGCGCAGTAAAATGCTGTTCTTTATGTTGTGATAAGACCGATTTGCGGTAAATAACATCATAAACAGGAACATGCTAATCATGACACCACTGCTTGGGCCAAGTTCAGTTCCGCTAAAGAAAAAACGTAATAGT
>JAOUQA010000256.1 GCA_029879605.1 Gammaproteobacteria bacterium | reverse complement strand
TATTTTCAAGGATGCAGAACTGCCATACGGCGCTGTGCATTCACATTCAGGTCATCACGAATCGCGCTTTCCAGCATACCCATCTCGACAGAGTTATCCGCACGACTGACACCAATCCGTTCGCAGAATTCCCTGATGGAAGCTGCCGTGTAACCACGACGTCGTAAACCAGCAATGGTTGGCATACGGGGATCATCCCAGCCTTCCACATGGCCTTCATCTACCAGCTCGGTGAGCTTGCGCTTACTCATCACGGTGTACTGTAAATTCAGACGGGAAAACTCGATCTGCTGGGGATGACAATCAATCGTAATATTATCCAGCACCCAGTCATACAAAGGACGATGATCTTCAAACTCCAGGGTACAGATGGAATGGGTGATACCTTCCAGTGCATCGGAAATGGGGTGGGTAAAATCATACATGGGATAGAGACACCACTCGGAACCGGTCTGGTGATGCACGACACCATGACGGATACGGTACAGGGTGGGATCACGCATGTTCATATTGGGTGAAGCCATATCAATCCTGGCACGCAACACCTTCTCGCCGTCTTTAAACTCACCGCTGCGCATCCGCTCGAACAGGTCCAGGTTTTCTTCCACCGAACGGTCACGATAAGGACTGTTTTTACCTGGCTCTTTCAAGGTGCCACGGTATTCGCGGGTCTGTTCCGCATTCAGGTCACAGACATAGGCCTTGCCATTTTTAATCAGCTCAACGGCAAACTGGTACAGTTTCTCGAAATAATCCGAGGCGTAATAGAGGCGATCCTGCCAGTCATAACCCAGCCAGCGAACATCATTCTGAATCGCCTCAACAAAATCAATATTTTCTTTATGAGGATTAGTGTCATCAAACCGCAGGTTACAGGTGCCCTGGTAATCATTCGCCAGGCCAAAATTCAATACGATCGACTTGGCATGGCCGATATGCAGATAACCATTCGGCTCAGGTGGAAAGCGTGTTGCTACACGACCCCCATTTTTATTAGCGGCAAAATCATCATCGATAATATGACGGATAAAATTACTTGGCCTGGATCCTTCTTCAAGGCTCATTGACGGGCAACCCTTTTGTTAAACTGAATAAGCGGGCTATTTTACACGATTAAACCCGGAGAATAGAAAGAACTTTATTACCATCTCGGAGAAAATGATCATAACTGTGAGATTATTGGCTCAAGCAAAACCGGCATCACTAGCCAGACTTACAGGAAGCAGGCCACACTGGTAACGCCTGAAACTGTTACCAGTAAAAACAGTAAGAACTTACGCCTCGCCCCAGGGATATTCCTGCTCCCATGCCCAGGCATGACGAATAATATCTTCAAGATCAGGATACTCAGGCTTCCAGCCCAGTTCTGACTGTAGTAATTTAGAATCAGCCACCAGCCGGGCGGGGTCACCATCGCGACGAGGACCGGTTACCACTTCAAAATCATTACCCGTCACCTGTTTAGCAACATCGATCAATTCTTTAATCGAGTAACCCTGACCATTCCCCATATTGTAAGCTTTACTATCTCCACCATTGACAAGATGTTCAAGCCCCAGAAGATGGGCACTGCACAAATCATTAATATGGATGTAATCACGAATACAGGTGCCATCGGGAGTGTCATAGTCATCACCAAACACCGTGATATTTTTCCGACGCCCTGAAGCAGCCTGTAACACAAGTGGAATCAGATGGGTTTCAGGGTCATGACGCTCGCCCAGTTCACCATCAGGATCAGCCCCTGCCGCATTAAAGTAGCGTAAAGACACTGACTTCAAACCATAGGCATGATCAAAATCAGACAGGATTTGCTCCACCATCAACTTGCTATGACCATAAGGATTAATTGGCTTTTGTGGATGAGCCTCATCAATGGGCGTGTATTCAGGCTCACCAAACGTTGCTGCCGTGGATGAAAAAATAAAACACTTAACGTCATGCTTGACCATGACATCTAGTAGTACTTGGGTATTGGTGACATTGTTGCGGTAATACATAGAAGGTTTTTCAACTGATTCACCTACCTGGATGTAGGACGCGAAATGCATTACGCCATCAAACTGATTGTCAGCAAATATTTTATCTAACAGATCGGAATCAGCAATGTCGCCTTCAATAAAGTCGCCATACTTTACGGCATCTTTAAATCCATTTGAAAGATTATCCAGCGTAACCACATAATGCCCTGCCTGGAAGAGCATTTTGACCATGTGTGAGCCGATGTAACCTGCACCGCCGACAATCAATATCTTCATCATGATTTCTCACTTAGCTGAATCATAGCACTATCTTTTATACGAATACCTGCCATACAAACTGCAAGGTAAAACAAGAAAAACGAAACAGGCCTTGATCTCTCGAGAAAACTTTCTGTTAAATTACAAACCGCAAACCCAATAACCATGACCAAACCAGCCAATGCTATTCTATGCATATCATCAGATTTATCCACTGATTTAATAACTCTAATAAAAATCAAAATAGGAACTACAAATAAAACAAGAGTAGCACTCAATCCAAGCAATCCACCACTAACTAATGATGAAAAAAACTGATTATGCGGGTGCATAAAATCAATAGCAACTTCATTGCGCAACCCTTTTTCAACAAGCACCTTTGCATGATCATTATAACGCCCCCAACCAACACCAATCAGAGGATTATCTAAAAATATCTGCCAAGAAGCCTGCCATGCTTCCAAACGAGCCCCAATTGGAGTATCACGATATTGACTTGTAATCGGTGAATTATAATATATTTGCAAATTATGAGTAGTCCGTTCTAATTTAGACGCCACACCAGTCATTGGAGTTAGGTACACAACAAGCATAATACCTAGCAATATCAGCAACCCAAGCACTAGCTTCCATCGAGAAATACAACAACTTGAATACCAAATAAAAACCAAACAAATAAACGGGATAGCCAACCATGCTCCTTGTGTATTGGATAACACACTAGCTAATAGCCCTAATACAAAGGCGACAACAGGCAAAATTATTAACCAGTTAGCTTTCGACTTAAACCAGCCTATTCCAGCCATTGACATCGCGCCCAAAAGCAATGAAATATCTCCAAAAATAATAGGATTCAACCCTCCGCTTGCGCGCCGAAAAAACCTTAACTGTATCAACCCTGGCCACAACTCATACAAAGCAACAAAACCTGACACTATTGCTCCTACTACCAAACCACACCAAAAAGCCGTATGATTAACTCTGATTTTACGAAAAAATATATACACAGGAACAATCATCAGCAAATACAAGAACTTAAATAATTTTTTCATTGCTAATTCATCAATACCCGCGCATGCCGTCACAAACAAAGCAACTAAAACCATAAATACAACAGAGAAAAACAGAAGATACTCTTCATTACTGATTGCACAATCAGCTCCTGATGACAAATAAAATATTAACGCAAATATTAAAGACAAAAAAACAATAGCACCGTGAATTCCAGAAGATGAAGTAACTGAAAAAGGAAATATAATCAAAAACCCCAACCCCATAAAACTTGCATGCTTAATAAAATCAGAATTCAAAGATAATTTATTTTTTTCTCGCAACAGGACACCTTTTTACATACCTAATAATTCCATTTGTCATTTCCACAACCATAGCAATCTCAAACCACAAAATTACAATATTAAATAAATTTCTTACTATTAATATCAATTATTTTTACATCATAAGCACTCTGCCGCTTAAAAAGCATATCTTCTATTCCACACTGCGGCTTATAACCTTTTACTGCCTCTAACAATAACTCCCTAATTCTTTTTTGATCACATGCTTTCAATGCATCCTCAAAATCGTTGAGAATCCTCTGCATCACCTTCCAGTCCAATACCTCCTCCTCAGCACGCATAATCAAATCATGACTAGTTGA
>JAOUQA010000255.1 GCA_029879605.1 Gammaproteobacteria bacterium | reverse complement strand
TTTTGGTGGTGGCTATCGCACCTCTGACAGGTTCAAATTAACGGGTGAATTATCAGGTGGTGACCTGGGAACTACAGCTCAACTGGGTACAGAATATCTTTACACGGACAGTACTACGCTATATGCAAACTATTCAATTGATAATGAACGAACAGATAATGGTTTGAGTTCACGTCGGGGTAATATGGTAAGTGGTTTCCGAACACGTTATTCCGATAGTGCAAGCATTTATATGGAAGAAAAATATACACATGGTGATGTGCCAACTGGTTTAACCAGTACACTAGGTGTCGATTTATCTCCCGATGAAAAATGGAATTTTGGAGCCACCATTGATATTGGTTCTTTACAGGATAAAGCGACCGGAACTACAACTAATCGAACTGCATATGGTGTTAATGTTGGTTATGGACATGAATCAATAAAACTGGCCAGTGCGTTTGAATTCCGAGTTGATGAAACTGAAAATCCTCTTGATGCTACATTGAGTGAACGCACCACCTGGCTGACAAAAAATAGCCTCAAGTATCAGTTAACACCTGACTGGCGTATAGTCAGTAAATTAAATCATTCAGAAAGTGAGAGTACTTTAGGTGAATTGTATAATGGTGATTTTACAGAGGCTGTTATAGGCTATGGTTATCGCCCTGTTAATAATGACAAGCTGAATGCTTTACTGAAATTTACTTATTTCTATAATCTACCTGCTACTAATCAGACGCCTATAGCAAATACTGCAGCTGAGTATATACAGAAAAGTAATATTATATCCCTGGATATTACCTACGACCTGACACGTGACTGGAGTATTGGTGCTAAATACGGTTATCGTTCAGGTGAGGTTGCTTTTGAACGAGTCAACCCGATCTTTTATGAAAACCAGGCTTATCTCTACGTCCTGCGTGCTGACTGGCATATAGTTAACAAATGGGATTTACTCATAGAAAGTCGTTTATTACAGCAGCCTGATATTGGTGATCAGCGTAGTGGTATGCTAACAGGTATTTACTACCAGGTAGGTAAGAACATTAAGGCAGGTATTGGATACAACTTTACTGACTTTTCAGATGATTTAACTGACCTGGATTATGATAGCCAGGGTTTCTTTATCAACGTGATTGGCAAGCTCTAATATTTAAATACCTCCATAAAACTCACAGGCTTATTTATTTCACTAATTTACACATAAACACTGATTTAATTACCTGTTAGTGGGATGTAGTTCTCATTTATATCAATATATATGCTTTAGACTCGTAACGCCTTAAATCAGGCATAACCAGTTAACTAACAGCAGGAATTTTAATACATGAAACTAATAAAGATTGTCTTCCCATTAATGATATTCGCTGCAATTACAGCATGTGACAACAAAAGCAGCAATACAGCAGATGTCAATCAATCAGAAGAAACGGTAACAACAGAAACTACTTCAGAAAGTCCTGCTAACGAAACTGTTGCTTCCGAATCTTCGACAGCAGACGAGGCGACAACTGAAGAAGCTGCAACAGTCAATGCTTCTACAGAGGAGTCAGCGACTACCGAGGATGTACCTGCTACCACAGATGATACAGCAACTGAAACTTCGACTAATGAAGCGACGGACGCAGCAACTGGTGATGAAGCTAAGTAATACCTGGTGCTAGTAAATCATTACTTAGTACTATTACAGTCACGGCCTGAAATTAAAACCATGACTGTAATAGTCTTATTAAAATCAATATCATTATTTTTTATCTCTTTAGTATTTTTCTAGCCTGACAAACATCTTTATCAACCATTCTTAATCTTACTAAATATCATCCTTGTGCCTGGCTTTGCGATGAAATCTCACGTGATTTTAGTGAATTCAGTCACATTCGTTTTTATCATGATTTGTAATCTGTATTTTTAGACATTTATCACAGGTAATACCGTTGATTTTACTGGATTTTCTATAAATTCCTGATTTTTCCTCATTGAGATCTGGTTCTCACCCAAACGAATGAATCAGATATAGACTGAGATTATCTCAAGATGTATCTGATGAATTAACAACGGGGTGGTGAATTATGAAACTTTTATTATTAATGATTTCTTTCATGGCGATGTTTTCAATGGGTATATATGAATCTAAAAACCGCTCAGTTGCTATGACCAAAGAAACACAAAAGGTCACAGCCAGTACAGTGGTATCTAAAAAAGTAACTGAAGCAGAGGATGCGATGCAGACCCTGGAGTCCATCGAGGTTTTCGAGGCCAGCGAAGTTATGGAAGATTTTGATCTACAAACTGCTATTGAAACGCTTAATACTGATACAGATGAAACGCCTGTTATTAAACACAATACTGCTGATGCGGTTGAAATGATAATAACCGGTAGTTAATCAATAAAAACCTGTTCTCCTGAAGTCATCCAGTATTACACACTATGCTGGATGACTTATTTTTTACTCGTATATTAAAAATACAAAATTCATTACTGAATTCAAATCACCCAATGATTCATTTAACTTAATGAACCCGTATCTTTCGGTAGATGCCATGAAACAATCATTGTGGCGATAATAACTATTAAACCCAGGCCCATCATGGTGCTAACTGGATTGACTCCTGCACCTGCTACCACAGCATAAATCCCTGAAGCCACTAACATAGTCAGGTTTTCAAAAAAATTCTGAATTGCAACGGCACCACCACTACCAATACTTTTATGGCCAATCTCCTGTAACGCGGCATTAATGGGTACGACAAACAAACCGCCACAAACACCGGCCAGCAGTAAAACTATTTTTGCTGTCCAGACAGTTTCCATTGTTGAAAGTAAAATAATCACTGCACCCATGGCATAGGCAGCCATACGCGCACGACGTAAATAGGCCATGGGAATTAATCGTGGTACCAGTATCGATCCCACTGCAATACCTATAGCAACATATAATGTCAGTATGGCAATATCGGTAGTTGAATGCATAAATAATACTGCAGGTGCCCAGGCAACCAGTAATAATCGTAATACGGTTGCTGCCGCCCAGAACAGGCTGACACCCAGGGTCGAAAAACGTGCTCGTGGTGTGACCAGCAGGCCTTTTAACTGCCGGGTAAAATCATGAATCGCATTTTCCTGTGTATGACCCACAATCCATTTATGTTTAATAGTTAAGGCAAACAGGGAAGAGGCGATGTATAAAATAATAATAATAATTAAAGCCAGCTGAACTGAGTATTCAGATATAACCGCACCCACCAGGGTTCCACTCAGTATGGCCAGGATGGTTGAGCCTTCAATCCAGCCATTCGCTTTAACCAGTAAAGCTTCATCAACAATTTCAGGAAGAATGCCATATTTTGCCGGGCTGTAAGCAGCGGCACCCAGTCCAATCAGGGCATAGGCCAGTAAGGGTTCTACATGGAATAGGATCATTAAAGTTCCCAGGGCCTTAATGATATTTGCGCTCATGAGCACATTACGCTTGGGTCGTGAATCTGCATAACGTCCCACCCAGGGCGCAAAGATAACATATGCGATGAGAAATGATGCCTGTAATGCGGGTATATACCAACTACCGATGGCGTTATTTTTCATAATCAGGGTAATGGCGGTAAACAGCACAGCATTATCTGCAAAGGCAGTCAGAAACTGGGTCAGTAAGACTTGATAAACATCCCGTTTCATATCAGTGCCCCCACTAATTGATTAGCAGATACATAATCAATTTTTCCTGTACCCAGCACTGGTATTTCATCAACCGTTATAACCTGACGTGGCACATTTATTTCTGCTACACCTTTAGCCTGGGCATGTTTTAATAAAGTTGAGCGTTCAGCATTTGATTCAGATGTAAGTAAAACAACCTGCTCACCTTTACGCTCATCGGGAATACTTACAGCGGCATGTAAAGCATCAGGCCATACCTTG
>JAOUQA010000254.1 GCA_029879605.1 Gammaproteobacteria bacterium | reverse complement strand
AGTACAGGGTTATCTTCTGCATCTTTGAATGTGACTGATAAAGCGCCAGCATCAAGCAGTACTTCTTCAGCTTGTTGATTATTAGCTTGATCAGTAACCAGTGTCAGTTGAATCCAGGCCATGTAGAATTTTAGTGAGGACGAAAAAGAAAAAAAGAATACGAAGAGTAAGAATAATGAATGTTATTAAACATGATTCCTCCGTATATGAGCCGTAACTAACCCGGAAGTGAACATGAAATCCGGGTTAGTTAAAGCATAGCAAAAATCAGGTCAGGCCAAGTTTTTTCTCTAGATAATGAATGTCAGCTCCACCGGCTTTAAATGCGGCGTCTTTCATGATATCCATTTGTAAAGCAATATTGCTACTGATGCCTTCAATGACCATTTCTGATAAGGCGCCTCGCATACGTGCAATGGCTGTATCACGATCATCGCCATGAGTAATCAGTTTTCCTATCATTGAATCATAATGAGGTGGCACTGTGTAACCTGCGTAGATGTGTGATTCTACACGGACACCTGGGCCACCGGGTGCGTGAAATGCAGTTACTTTACCCGGTGAAGGGATAAATGTTTTTGCATCTTCCGCATTGATTCGACATTCAATGGCATGGCCATTAATTTTTATATCTTCCTGTTTGATACGTAAAGGTTCACCTGAAGCGATATAAAGTTGCTCTTTAACAATATCAACCCCGGTAATCATCTCGGTTACCGGATGTTCTACCTGAACACGGGTATTCATTTCAATGAAATAAAATTCACCGTTTTCGTAGAGAAATTCAAAGGTCCCTGCGCCACGGTAACCCATTTGTATACAGGCCTCGACACAACGACTACCAATTGTCTGACGCATTTCTTCAGTAATACCCGGAGCAGGTGCTTCTTCTACTACTTTCTGATGTCGGCGTTGCATGGAACAGTCACGCTCAGCCAGGTGAACAGCATTGCCCTGGCCATCTGACAGCACCTGGATCTCAACATGACGAGGATGTTCGAGGAATTTTTCCATGTAGACGACATCATTGCCGAAGGCTGTACCTGCTTCGGTTTTGGTCATCGAGATAGCATTTAATAATGCAGCTTCAGAATGTACAACGCGCATACCGCGTCCACCACCACCACCGGCAGCTTTAATAATAATTGGATAGCCAATTTTTTTAGCCAGTGCGATGTTGGTTTTTGAGTCTGGTCCGAGTGCTCCATCTGAACCAGGCACACAGGGTACGCCGGCTTTTTGCATGGCTTCGATTGCGGCAACTTTATCACCCATGATGCGAATAGAATCTGATTTAGGGCCGATAAAAATAAAACCACTGTCTTCTACGCGTTCAGCAAAGTCAGCATTTTCAGACAGGAAACCATAGCCTGGGTGAATAGCAGTGGCATCAGTGACTTCCGCTGCGCTAATAATGGCAGGTACATTTAAATAGCTTGCGGTGGATGGAGCAGGTCCAATACACACGGATTCATCGGCCAGGCGCACATGTTTTAAATCACGGTCAGCTTCAGAGTGTACCGCAACGGTTTTGATACCGAGTTCTCGACAGGCACGTAAAATACGCAGTGCAATTTCGCCTCGATTGGCAATAACAACTTTATCTATCATGATGGTCTTTAATTTATTCGATTATAAAAAGTGGCTGGCCAAATTCAACTGGCTGTCCATTTTCAACCAGGATTGCTTTAACTGTGCCTGATTTGTCGGCTTCAATCTGGTTAAGTATTTTCATGGCTTCTATGATGCATAAAGTGTCACCTTCATTCACATGTTTGCCAACTTCAGTAAATGTCGGTGTGCCTGGTGAAGGCGAAGAATAGTAGGTGCCCACCATGGGTGAAGTCACTTTATGACCACTGATTTCTGCTTCGGCAGCAGGTTCTTCAGCTGCGACTGGTGCCGCAGCTGGAGCAGGTGCCGCAGCAGGTAAAGCTTGTGCATACTGAATGGGTGCTGCCATCGTTGCTGCCATCTGGCGAGAGATGCGAACAGATTCTTCGCCTTCTTTAATTTCAATTTCAGCAACGCCGGATTCATCCAGCAGTTCGATTAATTTTTTTATTTTACGTATATCCATTCGGTGTTTAGCCTCATGTTCATGAATTCGTTAAATGATTATCTGCAGCACGCAGGGCTAGTTCGTAACCCATGGGCCCCAGCCCTGATATCACTCCAACAGCAATATCTGAAAAATAAGAATGTTTTCGAAATTCTTCTCTAGCATGCACATTTGACAGGTGCAGCTCTATAAAAGGTATTTTTATTCCACTCAGAGCATCACGTATTGCCACGCTGGTATGGGTAAACGCAGCGGGATTGATAATGATGAAGGCTGTGGTGTCAGTTTGAGCCTGGTGAATACGTTCTACCAGTTCATGCTCCACATTGCTTTGCAGATGACTAATGTTATGTCCCAGTTCCCCGGCCAGATTTTCAAGCTTGTTTATAATGTCATCCAGTAATTGGTGGCCATAATATTCAGGTTCTCTGGTACCCAGAAGATTCAGGTTGGGGCCATTGAGTATGAGAATCTGTGCCATGAAAGGGTATATTTAGTATCTGCTAATGGAATAATTTGGGATTTTGCATGGAAATTGGGTTAATGTCTACAGGATATTGGAAGTTCTATGCAAATTCGCTGAAGATCGGCGCAAATCCTTGAAGATATTTGAGTGTATTCACATTTTATCTAATTACTGGCAACCGGTTCAGCAATGGCCGGTTCTGCCTGTTTGGCGAGTAAGGGTTTGATAATATCTTCTACCTGTTGTTTAGTCAGCTCACCGGGTTTGGTATGAGTGATTGTGCCATCGCGAGCCACAAATACGCTGTAAGGCAAGGCATTAAAACGGTTGCCATAGAGACGGGAAATTTCCATGGCTGTTAGCTCTGCGGCCATGATGGGGTAGTTGATACCCAGTGTATCAGCATAATCAATTACAGCCTGTTCCTCATCAATGGCGATACCAATCACCTGGAATCCCTGTGTACCATACTCATCCTGTAAAGCCATGAATGCAGGGATTTCCTTTTTGCAGGGTGGGCACCAGGTCGCCCAGAAGTTGACCAGAAGAACCTTGCCATTCCATTCGCTGATTTTGCGCATTTGGCCTTCGGTATCAGTCAGTCCAAACTCGGGTCTTTGTTGACCAACAATACTGGCAGTGGCTTCAGGAAGCACCGGGGCCAGGTTCTGGTTGTCCTGGTCGACAATGTAACGTTGTAAGTGAAAGCCGGCCAGACCAGCCAGAATTAAAATCGAGATAAAAAGAATTTTATTTTGCATGTGATAAAAACTGTTTTGATTAAAGGAATGGGTATTAGTTTATAGCCTGCTGGATATGGCGGGAAAATTTTTCTGCCGGCATATAGCCGACAACACGGTAGTTGCTCATTTCTATGCCCTGTCGGTTATAAAAAATAATAGCAGGTGGGCCAATAATGCCAAAATGTTTATAGAGTTCCTTGTCCAGTGCATCATTGGCGGTGACATCTGCTTTTAATAAAAGTGTATTTTTTAATTCATTCTGAACGTTACTGTCACTGAAAGTAAAACTTTCCATTTCTTTACAGGAGATGCACCAGTCAGCATAAAAATCCAGCATCACTGCCTGGTTGTTATTTTTTGCCTGTTCAAGTGATTGCTGCAGGCCTTCAAGGCCTTTTATTTTTTTAAAAGCCAGTTGTTGTGTATTCTGACTGCTGGCATTCGAGCTGACGGCAAGATTTTTTAGCGGTTGTAGCATGTTGGTGCTGCCGGATGCGGCGCCGATGATTAGTAAGATACCGTAAGTAAAAAAGATCAGCCCGATACCTTTCCAGAATTTTTTCCAGCCAGAGCTTTCTATCTGCAGGCCTTCAAGTGCGCCCATATAAATAGAGGAAGTGATCAGCAATATGCCC
>JAOUQA010000253.1 GCA_029879605.1 Gammaproteobacteria bacterium | reverse complement strand
TTACCTATTCATTACGATTTTGAAACTCTACGTGATACGCCAGAAGAATTAAGATATCTTTTCGAAAAGCAGGGATGGCAAAAAGTTGTCGCTTTTGGTACCAGTAAGCCAATGCACAGGATTCATCGAGATATCACGCTTGAGGCGGCGAGGCAGGTGGGTGCTCATATTCTAATACATCCAACTGTTGGTCTTGGGAAACCAGGCGATCTTAAATATTACACCCGAGTTCAGTGCTACCAGGTGATTCGACCATATTATCCTAAGCATATGATGATGTTGTCTCTTTTGCCTGCAGCGATGCGTATGGCAGGGCCAAGAGAGGCTATACATAATGCCATTGTTCGCCAGAATTATGGTTGTTCTCATGTTATTATCGGTCCTGAACATGCAGCACCGCCTAATGTAAGGCAGGGGGAAGAGCGTTTTTATGAGCGTTATTCTTCACAAGAAATGATTGAGAAATATCAGCATGAACTGGAAATTAAAATAGTTAAAATACCAGAGCAACGCTATGTGTCCGCGTTAAATCGTTTTGTTCCGCTTGAAGAAATTGAAAATAAACAACTGGACGGAGAATTATTCAAGGATAAGGAATTACATAATGCACTGGAATGCGGGGGTGAAATACCTGAATGGTTTACATTTCCTGAAGTGGTTGCTGAACTTAAAAAAATTTACAGGCCACGCTCTGAAACCGGTATTACGTTGTTTTTTACTGGTTTATCTGGTTCTGGTAAGTCAACACTTGCAAAAATTATATATGCGAAATTCATAGAAGAAGGTAAAAGACCTGTCACTCTGCTCGATGGCGATGTGGTTCGTCATTATCTTTCTAGTGAACTTGGCTTTAGCAAAGAACACCGTGATACTAATGTAAAGAGAATTGGTTATGTCGCCAGCATGATAAATAAAAATGGCGGCATTGCAATATGTGCGCCAATAGCACCTTATAGTTCGGTTAGAAAATATGTGCATGATCAATATGGTTCATTTGTGGAAATATATGTAGCAACACCTCTAGAGATATGTGAGAAAAGAGATAGAAAAGGGCTGTATACCAAAGCTAGAAAAGGTGAAATTAAGAAATTCACAGGGATTAGTGATCCCTACGAAGAGCCTTTGAGTCCGGAAATAAAAATTGATACAAGCAAGCTATCACCAATGCAAGCTGCTCAGGATATTATGCTTTATCTATTAAGAGAAGGCTATATTGGATAAATATTTTTTAATAATTAAAGATTATAAAAAGATTATAAGTGGAGACTAGTAATATGAAGATGATTTATAAAATAACATCAATGCTAATGATTGCTCTTTTGCTGGCATCTTGTGGCGGTAAAGAAGAGCGAATGGCTAAATATCTGGAAAAGGGGAAGGATTTTCTTGAGAAAAATAATATAGATAAAGCCCGAGTCGAATTCAAGAATGTTTTACAGATTGATCCAAAACATGCTGATGCATTTTATTATATAGGTATGGTTGAGGAAAAAGATAAAAATCTCAGGAAGGCAATTGGATATTACAGTAAGGCTACTGAGCTTGATAAGACGCATGTAGATGCAAAAGTTAAACTGGCAAAAATATATGTAATTGCTGGAACTGATAATTTTATAAGTGAAGCTAAGGTTTTGCTAGACGAAATTGATTCTCTTGATTCAGGTAATGACGAAGCGCAACTTGTTAAGGCGACAATATTTTATAAGTCTGGTGATGCTGCAAATTCAATTGCTACCCTTGAAAAAGTGCTATCTAACAATAAGTCATTAACCGAGGGCATAAGTTTATTGGCAACGCTGTATTTGGCTGAGGATATGATAGATAAATCAATAAACCTGGTTAGTGAAGGCGTTAAAAATAATCCGTCAGATGAGGCTTTACGCATTATGCTTGCAAGGATTTATTCAAGAAACCAACAGCCTGAGCTAGCAGAGGTTCAGATGAAAGCAGTTGTTAAGCAAAATCCTGATGAATACAAGTATCGAGCAATGCTTGCCTCATTCTATGCGAGCATTAAGCAGTTGCAGAAGGCGGAAGATGTTTTGCGAAAAGCAATTACTGATGATCCTGATGATGCTGATAGATATCTGACTCTTGTTGAGTTTCAGGCAAAATCTAAGAGTGTAAAAGTAGCGCTTGAGGAGCTTGAGTCGGCTATTCAGAATAAACCGGAATTATATGGTCTTAAGTTCGCGTTAGTAAAATTCTATAGAATGATTTCAAAATCTGACAATGCCAGGCAGGTATTAAATGATATTATAAAAGATAAACAATATGAACCAGAAGGTATAAAAGCTAAAACCCAGCTAGTTGATATTTTCGTCTCTGAAAAAAATTATAACGAAGCTGAAAAATATATTGCAGAAGTTCTTAACGAAGATCCTAATAATAACGATGCGCTATTCCAGAAAGGCAGGATTTCATTAGTCAAGATGGATCCTGATAATGCGATTAACGCTTTGCGAACAGTAATTAAAAATGATCCAAAAAATGCAACGGCTTCTTCTATGTTGGCCAATGCTCATATGATAAGTAATAACCCATCACTTGCAGATGATGTTTTACGAAGGTCAATAGAAGCAAATCCTGTTGATTATAATACTCATCTGAATTTTGCTCAGTTTTTACAAAAAACAGGTAAGAGCGATGAGGCTTTGTCTGTCATAAGTAAGGCGTTGCTCTATTTTAAAGATAGCTATGAATTATATGAATTTAAATTGAATCTATTATCCGGTAAAAATGATGCGCAAGAATTGAAAGAAACTCTTGATGAAATGAAGTTGTTGTTCGCTGATAACCATAAAGTTTTTTTAAGTAGAGGTCGTTATTTCCGTTCTCTAAAACAATATGATGAAGCCTTGAATGAGTTTAATGACGCACTAGATTTATCTGTAGATAAATATATACCTTTTAAAGAAATAACAACAACATATATACTAAACAATTCATCAGATCTCGCTATTGCCATGCTTAATGACCGAATTAAATCTGGTCACTCTGAGCCATTTATCTATGAATTGTTAGGTGTTATCTCAAGGTGGCAGAAGAAACCGTCAGTTGCTATCGATTATCTCAATAAAGCCATTGAGCTCGATCCAAAGCGTCCTCAGTCTTACATGAATCTTGCTTCACTTTATACTGAAGATGGCAATATTGATCAGGCAATCGCTGTTTATAAATCTGCAATTCAGAATGTACATGAAAATATATCTATTAAAATTATGTTAGCATCGGTATATGAAAGAAATTCAATGTTTAATGAAGCAATTTCTGTTTATAACGATATTCTGACTGATAATCCAGAAAATATAATCGTGATTAATAATCTGGTTTCACTTCTGATTGATAATAATCCATCACAGCAGGATATTAATCGAGCAGTAGAGTTAACGCGTGGCTTTGAATATATTGCTCAACCAGCTATGAAAGACACACTAGGATGGGTTTACGTAAAGGCTGGTCAACTCGAAAAAGCAGTTCCTTTACTCAATGAGCTTGTTACTCAGTTGCCTCAGGTTGCAATATTTAACTATCACCTTGGTGTGGCACTTAATAAATCAGGAGAATCAGTTAAAGCAAAAGAGTATTTGCAGCGATCAGTTGATAGTGATCAGGAATTTATTGGTAAGGATGATGCACGAAAATTGCTAAATACCATTCAGTAGTTAATTGGTGTTAATTTATATTTAATGGCTAGAGTTTGCGTGTTATTAAACTCTAGCCAGTTTTTTTAAGTATAATTCCTTGCCAATATTAGATTAAGTAACGCGTTTGTTTAATTAAACTTTATTATTAATGATTATAGAAATTATCAGTTTTGGCCTTGCATCAGCCTTTTTCCTGTTACTTGGATTATTGTTACTAACAGGTCAGAGAGATATTCTTTCTAAAAAAATGCTTGTGCTAGCATC
>JAOUQA010000252.1 GCA_029879605.1 Gammaproteobacteria bacterium | reverse complement strand
GTCACCTACCAGAGGTTTAGGCATGAAAGTCGCTGTTTTGCCATAGGCATGAGCTACATTGTGAATAGCATATTTCAGCTTCTGTACTTCGTCAGCTTTCTTAACCAGAGTATTGAATGCAACACCGATTTCACACTGGCCAGCAGTCGCTACTTCGTGGTGATGTACTTCAGTTTCTATACCCATGTCTTCGATAACAAGACACATGGCTGAACGCAGATCCTGTAGAGAGTCAACAGGAGGAACAGGGAAGTAACCACCTTTTACACCAGGGCGGTGACCCAGGTTGCCTGTTTCAGTCTGTTCACCTTTGCTCCACTCGGCTTCTTCAGAGCCTATTTTGTAGAAAACTTCACCCATGTCATTTTTCCAGGCAACACTGTCAAATACGAAGAATTCATTTTCTGGACCAAAGTAAGCAGTATCTGCGATACCGGTAGACTTCAGGTATTCTTCTGCACGCTTGGCGATAGAACGTGGGTCACGCTCATAACCCTGCATAGTGGCAGGCTCAATGATGTCACATGAAATATTTACTGTAGCTTCTTCACAGAAGGGATCCATAACTGCAGTTGTAGCATCTGGCATCATAATCATGTCTGATTCGTTTATGCCTTTCCAGCCTTCGATTGAAGACCCGTCAAACATTTTGCCTTCTTCAAAAGTACCTTCATTTACAGAGTGAGCAGGTACAGAAACATGCTGCTCTTTACCACGAGGGTCGGTGAAACGAAAATCAACGAATTTAACATCGTTGTCTTTCATCATTTTTAATACGTCACTAGCTGACATGAGTGTCTCCAAATCGAGTATTTTTTAAAACCAGTCCTGGGGAAAGAATCCAGAGGGCTGGCAGTTGTAAACTTGCAGCCAGCTATTCTGCATGATTTGTGCCATATATGAAATGACTAAAAATGCGGTTTATAGGCTGCTGCAAACTAAAAATGCATTAAAATAGTGCAAGGAGCGCCGAAAATGCTCTATTATGGTGCGCCATGGGTAAAGCAAACATTAACATGTCGTATATGATCCAGTGATTGAGTACTGGCCTGTATTTTAGCTTGTAATTTAAGGGCATCCTCAATCTGGGTCAAAATGGTAAAAGGAATTTTAACTTCAACACTTACCATGCCATCGAGATAGTGCAGGGTGAATTCCTTAACATATTGGGTTTCGGGTATGTCTACCCATGATTCTTTAAGCTGGTTAATTATTTCATTTCTCAACGGCAGGTGCTTGCAGCTATTGGGTGTATGTTCGTCATCTTCCGGGTCGATATGAACGGTAACATCGTTGATATCTTCAAAATCAGAAATCAGACTATATTCAACAGCTTCTGAAATCTGGTGACCTTCCGAAACGCTCAATTTAGAATTGACGAGAATATGTACATCAACCAGAGCATTATGTCCCATGCGTCGGGTTCTTAGCATGTGACATTCCAGTACACCATCAACCCCCATGATATGCTGTTTAATCGCGTCCACGGTATCAGGTTCCAGGGCAGTGTCGACCAGTTCCTGAACGCTGTTATGGCTAAGTTCCCAGCCAATTTTAATAATCATTAGTGCCACGATCACTGCCGCGATGGCATCCAGCATTTCAATACCGTTTATGGCTCCGATAATACCGAAAAATACCACAATAGAAGAGATGGCATCAGTGCGATGGTGCCAGGCATTTGCGTGTAGAAGTTTGGATTTAACCTGACGCGCAATATAGGCGGTGTACTGGTACAGTACTTCTTTGCTGGCGATGGACAGGCCTGCAATCCAGAGTGTAAAAGCACTGGGTATGAGCAGGTGTTCAGGGTTTAAAATCCTGTGTACGGCATCAATACTAATACCAATTCCAACAGCAATGAGTAAAACACCCAGGGCAATAGTTGCCAGGGTTTCATATCGGGCATGACCATAAGGGTGGTCTTCATCAGCGTCAGCACTGGCATGATGAGTAGCCAGTAGTACCAGCCCGTCACTGATAAGGTCGGATAATGAATGCAGGCCGTCGGCGACCAGTGCCTGTGAGTGGCCAAAGAAGCCGATAATTAATTTGCCGATGGCAAGGACCAGGTTGACAATAATACCCCACCAGGTGGCTTTATCCATGGAGTTTTTGCGTTGTTGAAGACTTAAATCCATTGGTAATTACACTATGATGGCTTAAAGGTGGTTATTTTCATGCTAGACGAAAATACTTGCAAGTTTTGTTAGTTAGAAACAGTATTTCTGTATAAATAATTAAACCAGTAAATAAAAGGTGATATATGACTTATACATTTTATCTAGAGAATATTAAGTGCGCAGGTTGTGCATCAGCTATTAAAAGTGGCCTGGAAAAAAATAAAAATATTAGTAGTGTAGAAGTGGAAGTAAAAACGGGTCAGGTAACGATTGAAGCAGATATTGATCAAAGTGATGAATGGTTACAAACTGTTAAAGAACTGGGCTATCCAGAAAAATCCTAGGATAAAACGGGCTTAATTAATTTTGAAAGGTGATATATTCAGTAATAGTTTGAAATACTGATAGCAGTAGATTTTTTCGCAGAAATTTAAATTTGACAGTGTAATAGTTAGAGACCTGTATTTTTATGGCGTTTAATTTTTACCTACTTGAAGACAAATAATAACTTCATCTTTTTCTTCACGTGCTTCTAGTACCATGTGACCATTAATTCTGCACCAGGCAGGAATATCATTTAGTGCGCCGGGATCAGTGCAGGTGACTTCAAGAATATCGCCTGATGATAATTCTTTTACTTTATCCTGGGTACGAATTACTGGCATGGGACAGAACATGCGTCGAGCATCGAGATAAAAGTGCGCCATTAAATATACCACGCCTGTTGTATTTCACCTGGTGGTAAAGGCTTAACGTCAAATGTTTTTGTTTCGCCGTTACTACGTTGTGTTTCCACGGTGACCATTTTTTCATTTTTGCCCTGAGAGAAACGTGCAGTAATTCGAGCAGCAAGCTCAAGGTCTGCATCATTGGCAACACCGTCTATCAGAGTTAATGGGCCACCACAGCTAATCATTTTTATGGAGGTGTAGGTGTTTTTGTAGCCCTGTAAAAATTTGTTTTCACCATCTTCACGACCGATAATTAGTTTGAAGTTGGGGCTGGGCCGAATATGGCGACCGACTTTTAATAGCATAATATCGTCCATTTCATATTCTCGATGTCCACGGCCTTCCCATAGATCAACAAGTTTGGCCGAATAATTTTCATCTGTTAAAAAACAGCAGCCTCCTGCTGGACTGGCATAATCAGAAAAGCCAAATTTTTCAGCCAGTGCCATTTGGGGTTTTCGATTACGACCGGAAAAGCCAAACATCTGATCACGCTGAATCCAGCCTTGTTTCTCTGCCAGTGTTGGAGGAAGATTTTGTGCACACAAAGGTCGAAGCAGGCGTTCGTCAGCGCCAGATTCCCGAGAGATAACGGGCATTGTATCTTTGCGTTGTGACATTGGCCGCTGGCCGATGACTTCACCGGTGATAATAAAATCAAAACCGTTTTCATCAATCCATTGTTGAGCTTTCTGAACCATGAAGATTTTACAGTCAAGGCAGGGATTCATGTTTGAGCCATAACCGTGTTTTGGATTTAGTAATACATCTTTGTATTCTTCGACAATATCAATGATGTGTAATTTGATGCCCAGTGTTTCAGCTACCCAGAGTGCATTATTGCGTTTAGGTTTTGCTTTGTCTTTTTTGCGTATTGCGTGGGTGTGGCCTTCGACACAGAAGCCAGTGAAGAAATTGATGCCTTCGACGTGGACACCCTGCTCCATAATTACTTTTGTGGCTAGCAGGGAATCAAGACCGCCAGAAATGAGCGAAACAGCTTTGGGTTGGGACATTGAAATACAGACCGATAAAATAAAGCAACCTATTTTAGCAGC
>JAOUQA010000017.1 GCA_029879605.1 Gammaproteobacteria bacterium | reverse complement strand
TTATGTATCGCCCTCCAAAAAGGAACCTATGTTCGCCCTCATTATCACCCTAAATCTAACAAGTGGGAGCTAATATTGGCATTAAGAGGGGTTGTGTGCTTAGTCATATTTAATGAAAGAGGAAAAATATTAGAAAAACATATCTTAAGTCAGGGTGAGGCAATCAATGGAGTTGAACTTCAACCACATACTTGGCATACGGTTTATCCTCAAACAGAGGATGCTATTATCATGGAAGTAAAAGAAGGCCCGTTTACACCAACACAAGAAAGTGATTTCGCATCCTGGGCACCTGCTGAGAATGAAGACAAAACAGTACATTTTCTCAATTGGTTAGAGAGTGCTGCGCCAGGTGAGAGCTATATTGATCAATAAAGTACACATAATAAATCGCTTAACCATGCAACCAAAAAACGTCGCGTTTATCTAGCATGTTTTTGATGAACATGTGTTTTCATCAAATTCATTATAACCCTATATTTCGACTTCGATTATAAACTTGATATTTAATAATGTTTAAATCTGTTATCGTATAATTGTGTTATTCTACTGCACTGATATACAGAATTATTTTCTATTGATATTTAGATGATTGAAACAGCAACCTTAGCCCTGGCAACATTTTTTGCGACAATTGCCCCTATCGATGTTGCCACTGTCTTTGCTGCACTGACGGCAACAGCTACACCTGGGCACAGACAATCTATGGCCATCCGCGCTACGCTCATTGCATCAGTTATCCTTGTAACTTTTGCCCTAATTGGAGAATTACTCCTGGCCAGTATTGGTATTTCACTAGCGGCGCTGAGAACAGCAGGTGGTATATTATTGTTGCTTATGGGCATTGATATGGTGTTTGCACGCTCTTCTGGCGGCACTTCAACGACAGTTGAGGAAGAACGTGAAGCAATATCTAAAGATGATATTTCTATTTTTCCGATCGCGACGCCACTTATCGCAGGCCCTGGCGCTATGGGTGCTGCTATTTTATTGATGGCAAATGCTGAAGGCGATCTTACGCGTCAAATAATTGTTATTGCATCACTACTTGCCATACTACTACTCACCGGCATCGCTCTACTACTTGCAGGTAAAATTCATCAGATACTTGGTGTCACAGGCATGCATGTTATAAGTCGAATTATGGGTGTTTTACTCTCTGCTCTGGCAGTTCAGTTTATTTTTGATGGCATTAAACAAAGTAGCGTATTTGGACTTTGAAACTTACCTGTAGCCTCTAAAGTATTCATATTTACTACTGCGAAATCAATCTCGCTGAAATTAGACACCCATCATTTAACTAAAATATAATTCATTCATTGACCTATCAAAAACTAGCTATATTAAGATATAACTATAATCAACTTTACTACTTTACATCATATACATACTAAACGTATCCATTTAGATTAATTCAATACCAGCCCACTAAAGATTATGTTATATTTAACTGGGTCATCTGGTTAACATACATATATCCAGCTTAGCTAATTTTGTACTATAAACTGGTAATTCAGACTAATGCCTCATATTAACTACAAATTTATTGCCATCTTATTTTCCATTATTTTCTGGCTTAGTGATTCAATCATTCACAATTATATTATCGGCGAAGAATTTGAGCTTATTCCTACAGATTTAAATGAATTAGTAATGAGAGCATTTATTGTTTTCGTGCTTATTCTATTTGGCTTATATGCTGATTACTCTTCAAAAATATTACTTCGAAAAGAAGCAGAGAAACATGAAATTTACAAGGCAGCAATTATTTCTACACAGCATATTCTTAACAATCTTCTAAATCAGTTGCAATATATACAGATTTCAGAAAATCAGTTTATACAAGGTGAAACAAAAGAGTTGTTCCACAAGATTATCGATGATGGCAAGTCTCTAGTTGAACAACTTAGCTCAGTTGAAAATCCTAGTGCGCAATCAATATATAAATCTATAAATATAGATAATGTTTTTAATTAATATTAATGATCACCACCATACCAGGACACTTACTTTAAATTAAATAGAAATCTTATGACCACATTAACTCGATCAGATTTAATTATCGCATCTCTCCTTGTTTCATTTGGACTTAGTACTGCTGGTTATTTTATAGGCCAGACACTTTATAACTCAAGGGTTGCTATTAACACAGCTGATGTAAAAGGCCTCGCAGAACGACGAGTTGAAGCAGATCGTGCCTACTGGAAAGTTGGGTACACCGTGAAAGGATCAGACAAGAATAAAATCCCCGATTTATACAAACAATCTGAAATTGATCAGCAAAAAATAATCGCCCTGTTAATTGATAGTGGTTTTGAAGCTACTGAGGTCACTCCCGGAATTATTAATTATGTTAATGAAGAGTTTCGTGATGACAATCAGAAACTTGTCGATGAAAAACATTTACTAATTGGCTCCATCGAAGTCGAAACAGATAAAGTGAAACTTGTTGCACAGGTAAGAGCCAAGATGAACAAGCTGATAGCACAGGGGCTAGATATTAAAAACAACGCACCCGCTTACTACTTTACTAAACTCAATGACATAAAACCTGACATGCTCAAAGAAGCAACCAGGAATGCCAGAACCGCTGCTAATGAATTCGCATCTAATGCTGGCGTCACTGTCGGTGGAATACGCAGTGCACGTCAGGGTGGATTTACTATCCGCGATGTTGGTGAAGATTACGGTGACACAGAAAAGATTGATAAAGAGGTTCGCGTGGTTACCAACATTACTTTCTATCTAACCAAATAAGTCTGTAACTTACTTTACAGATATCACATGCTGCCAATGTTTCAATATCGACCACCAGCCGATAATGGTATCGACGTTGTCTACGAGGATCAGCATCTACTCATACTTAACAAACCCAGCGGCCTGCTATCTGTGCCGGGCAGGGGGCCGGAGAATCACGATAGCCTACACGTACGTGTTCAGAAACGCTATCCTGATGCCCTTATTGTTCACAGGCTTGATATGGCCACATCTGGTCTTATAGTTATGGCGATGAATAGTCAAACTCATCGTGATTTAAGCCTGTTATTTCAGAAACGCTCTATTAACAAATTTTATACTGCTGTCGTTATGGATAAATTGCATTCTGATAACGGCTCGATTGAGTTACCTCTAATCGCAGACTGGCCTAACCGACCCAGGCAGAAGGTTGATTATGAGACAGGGAAACCATCTCTCACTCATTATAGACTTTTAAATTTTGATCATCTGAATAATACAAGCCGGATTGAACTCAATCCTGTAACTGGTCGAACCCACCAGTTACGCGTACATATGTCTTCCATTGGACACCCTATTTTAGGCGACAACCTGTATGCCAATGAGGATATTATCAATATGTCACCAAGACTATTACTTCATTCGCAACGAATTGAATTCAACCATCCTGTATCTGAAACATTTATATCTATCACAAGCACGCCACCCTTTTAACTAGCTACAATGAACAGATTTTTCGAAACCTGATACATATGTGTAATAAAATTCATTAAACTTATTAACTTCAAGTGGCGGACTATAATAATAGCCCTGCACCTCATCACATAACTCTTCATGCAAAAAGCTCATATGATCCTTTGTCTCAGCACCTTCTGCTATCACTACCATATTTAAAGCATGTCCCATAGCAATTATTGTTTTTGCTATTTCACTGTTATCACCATTTTCACCAATATCTTTTATAAATGCCCTGTCTATTTTTAGAATATCTATAGGCATTTTTTGCAAATAACTCAATGAAGAATAGCCTGTTCCGAAATCGTCCATCGAAATCGTAAAGCCATTATTTTTAAATTCGGTTAATATTTTCTGTGTTTCAACCATATCATCCATCATAGTGCTTTCTGTTATTTCCAGGTCTATACATTGTTTTGGTACTTTATATTTATCAACTGCTTCTTTTATTTTATTAACCAGGCCAGGATCGTTAAACTGACGAGCTGAAAGATTTATTCCAATTCTGAGATTATTCATGCCCATACTCTCCCAGGTATTTATCTGCTTGCAGACCACATTAATAATCCAGTATCCTATTTCGACGATCAAGCCAGTCTCTTCTGCTACCGGGATAAAGTCTAATGGCGATATAATTTCTCCATGTTGGCCTTCCATCCTTATCAATGCTTCTGCCCCTATACATGCTCCTGTCCGCAAGTCAATTTGCGGCTGATATACCATCATGAATTTATCATACTCTATTGCATATCGTATCTGCTTTTCTACTTCTCTCTTATTTATAGCTGTTTGACTTATATTAACTGAATGATAACAATACTGGTTTCCTCCCGATGTTTTCGCCTGGTTCATGGCATTTTCTGCGCACTCAGTCAAATGCACTGCATCACCATCTTCAAGAGGACTTACTGCTATACCAATACTACAACTCAAATATATTTCTTCATTTTCAACCACAAAAGGATCTGACATTGATTTTAGTATCAATCTGAGCATTACCTCAAGAACGCCAAGATTCTTTAATCCTTTAACAATAACTGTGAACCCGTCTCCAGAATACCTACAAACAATACAATGCTCATCTATTGCTGCTTTTATTCGTTCAACACTCTGCTTGAGAATTTCATCACCAATCTTATAACCAAGGCTATTATTTATTGATTTAAACCTGTCCAGTCCAATAAATAAAACAACTATTAATTCACTATCCTTATTTCTGCTCAGCAGTGTATCCAGGTCTCGATAATGAGAACTTTTGTTAGGTGCGCCGGTTAAGTCGTCATAATACTTCTGATATTCTATCAGTGCAGCCGCATGATGCTCTTTAGTTACATCCTGCAAAGTCCCTATAATCCTGATCAAATAACCATCTGAGCCAAACATTGCTTCCGCCTGCTGCTGATATATCATTTCGTTATTCTTTTTATCATGAATTCTCAGATCTTTATGATAGCTGCCACCATGAAGACAAATGCGACAAAACTCCTTATGTATTAATTCTCTATCTTCATCATGCACCATTTCAAAAAACCTGTCTTTAGTGATGCTTTTTACATTCTCTAAATGCTCATCTGCAAACACACCTGAAAATGTTACTTGATCTGTTTCTGGATCAAATTCCCAGTACGTTATACCAGCCATTCTTTGTGACTGTTTCAGCATAGCCTCATTCTCAACCAGCTGATAATGCATATATCTTTCTCGCAATGCATACCTAACTCTCTTTACTAACAACTGCCAGTTGATTGGTTTTACTATAAAATCATTAGCACCAGCATCAAATGCCCGATCTACCGATGACCCATCATTCATACCCGTCAACATTATTATCTTGACTTCATTATGGTCAAATAACTCACGTAACTTTACGCAGGTTTGATAGCCGTTAATTAATGGCATCATGACATCAAGCAATATAATATCTGGCTTTACTTCCTGCGCGCACTCAATACCTTCAACACCATTTGGCTTCGTATAAACAGTACAACCTGACTGTGAAAGCATTTTACTGATCGTCTTTCTTGTTATTACATCGTCGTCAATAACCAGCACTTTTGATACTGTCTCATCAAGACTAATCATTAGCTTATTTCCTGTATTAATTTCTCAAGTAATTCACATGTTCCTCTGAATGTGCTATCTATATCCTTTACATACTCATCAATACCTGACAATTTATTAAGCCTCAGGTCAGATTCCATTTTGTCACAAATAGCACTTAAATAAATTGCACCAACATTACCACTAGATCCTTTTAATGCATGCACAACATCAATCATATCCCTCGATCTTTCAACATCCATCCCTTTTAAACTTACTATATGCTGTTCAGCGTTCTGCATATACTCTTTTATTATGTCTATAAAATCCTCCTCTAATGCATCTATCAACATTGATGTGGTTTCATTATCCAGGTATATATTATTTGATACGTTATTCATTGGTTTTCCTCATGCCAGCGCTGTCTTGTCAGGGCGATCAAGCCACCTGGTCATAATTTCTGAAATTGAATTTGGCCTTACAGGCTTACTTATATAATCATCCATACCAACATCGAGACATTTTTCCCTGTCACCCTGCATTGCGTTAGCTGTCATTGCCACAATTGCAGTATTTGCATTTAATCCTGATTTTCTTATTTCTGCGGTTGCCTCGTAACCATCCATCTCTGGCATCTGACAATCCATAAATATTAAATCGTATTTATATTCCTGACATTTTTTTACTGCCTGAAGACCGTCATTAGCAAGATCCGCCTGATAACCCATTTTTTTAAGGATACCAAGAGCAACTTTCTGATTAATTACATTATCTTCAGTTAATAAAATCTTATATGTCGATGAGGTTTCATCGGTATTTTCGAAACTTTGAACCTGGTCTTCTATCTTATTTTCTTTCTCGGAACATAATAGAGAACCAATATAATCAAAAAGCAGTGAGCTTTTTAAAGGTTTTGCAAGGACAATATCAGCTCCAGACCTCTTGCTAATTTCTCTGGCATTATCTTCACATACAGACGTTAGCATTATTATCTTTGGCGGCTTATCCATTTTCTTTATTTCCTCAGCAACTTCCACGCCATCCATACCAGGCATCATGTAGTCCAGGATAATAATATCGTAAGCCTTACCTTTACTTACAGCAGTCGTAATCATATCAAGGCCATCCCGGCCTGCATCAGCTGTTTCTACTTTACAGCCCCACTTGCTAACCTGCTTCTTATATATCTTTCTGTTAGTTTCATTGTCATCAATAACGAGGACATCAACACCATTTAAATTGTAATGAGCATCCGCAACATACACCTCATTTGAATTATCGAATTCAACTACAAACCAGAATACACTGCCTTCACCCGATTTTGATACAACCCCAATATCACCACCCATTAAGCCCACTAACTGCTTACATATTGACAAACCCAGGCCAGTTCCACCGAATCGCCTGGTTGTTGTAGCGTCTTCCTGACTGAATGAATCAAATATCTTTTTCTGTGCAGTCGCTTCTATACCAATTCCCGTGTCACACACTTCAATTTTTATACGTGTTGTTTCTGATCCATGCTCAATACATTTAACTCTTGTAACCACTTCACCGTTATTAGTGAACTTAATCGCATTACCTATGAGATTAATTATTATCTGCTTTATTCTTACAGAATCGCCTTTTACAAATCTTGGCACCTGGTTATCAATATCATAGTTTATCTCGTTATTTTTAGAGTGCGCCCTTTCCGCAAGTAAATTATTTACATCTTCTATTAATGCATATAAGTCAAAATTCGCATTTTCTATCTCGAGTTTTCCCGCTTCTATTTTTGAAAAATCAAGTATGTCATTTAAAATACTCATTAAAAGCTCACCAGAACCATACGCTGTCTCTGCATACTCTCTTTGCTCCCTGCTTAACTCGGTTTCACTTAATAGATTTATCATCCCTAGCACGCCATTCATTGGCGTTCTTATCTCATGACTCATATTAGCCAGGAACTCAGACTTAGACTTACTTGCTGCCTCCGCCTCTTCTTTTGCTGCAATAAGCATTTTCTCTGTTCTTTTTCGCTCAGTAATATCATCTAAAGCGCACACCGCACCTATAATCTTCTGACTTTCATATAATGGTGCAACACCCATATTGACAACAACATCGTTACCAGAGACTTTTAACTCTACATCATGAACTGTCTTTCCACTCTTAAACACAGACTCTATTTTCTCTTTAAGTGACTCTGCTTCTTCACTACCAAATAAATCTACCAGGTCACTCATTAAAACATCTGTGTAATCTTTCTTTACCATCTCGCATATCATTGTATTCATCCTTGAAATCCTGAAATTATCATCTATTACAAGTATTCCATTTGTTGTGCTATCGAATATTCTTTCTTCCAGCTGAATCAACTTGCCGATCTCGACTTCTGCGCTCTCTTTTTCTTTGATTTCTCTTATCAGGTTATCATTCGTAAAATTTAACTCCTCGGTCCTATCCTGCACCTCTTTCTCTAGCTCCTCCTTGCTTTTCTTTAATGCATTCACCATTGGATTTATCAGCATACTTACAAATGCAGCTCCTACAATTACACATAACAAAGCAATTAAAATCGACTTGTCTATCACCCCTTTAAACTTGCTCTTATATTTATCTAATGACAAATGCGTTATCATCGTCATTGATAATGACGGTATAGAATTGTAAAAATAAATATTTGTAACTCCAGTATTATCTTTCCATAAAAACGAACCCTCCTTACCCTCCAGTGTTTTTTCAATACTTACCCTTACTGGATAATTATGACTAAACCCCCACACTTTCCTAACGCCTTCCTTGTCATATATAACGGCATTCTCTGAAACACCATTCAGGCTATCATCTACAATCATAATGCTACTATCTAAGTCGCCCTTAACTTTTCTCATCCTGAATGAATTCATAACCTGTTCTAATGTTGCGTACTTTGAACCCAGCTTATTTGCATCCTGACTATTTTCAATATCAAAAATCCCAACTGAATCTATCATAAATGACAAACTCTCAATGCTATGACGTAGAGCATCTTTCTTTCTTTCTACCGACTCATCAAAGAACATCTTTGCTATAAATCCGGATGAAATAAATGTAACAAATGCAAGAACAATGATAACAATTGACAATCTTTCCCTTCCCGTCATTTCAGTTACACTTCCTTTAATTTTTAAAAAATGCCCTCCCAGCATAAACACCATCATAGTTACTACAATCACCCAGGCTGTTAAAAGATCTTCACTAATTACATTTTTAAATTCCATTAACTCATCTGTCATCTTATAAGTCACGGCCGACATTCCTATATAATGCATACCGCATATAGCCAAGCCCAGCACCAGCGACGCGATTAATCTATGTGTTTGTAAAGCCCTGCTTTTTCTTTCTTTATCTGATGCAATAACCCGTACAGCAACTAATGAAGCCGCAATTGCAACAATAACCGACACTAAAACTATTCCATAATCATAAATTGCTTCTGCCTGCATTATCATTGCAGCCATGCCTAGATAATGCATCGATGAAATACCCATTCCCATTACAATAGATATAATCAACATATTCAATAACGTTAATTCTTTTTTACTCATATACCACAACGGCAATGCACAACTCCCTATTGCCATTACAACAGACATTAAAGTCAATACAATATCGTATTGCATCAACATGCTGACCTTGTACGCCTGCATCCCTATAAAATGCATCGACCATATACCCGTGCCCAATGTTAACGAGCCAAGCATTAACCATACATATTTTGATTTTTCTACTTCAGATTTTAATTTGTCGACATGACAAAGACTTATATATGAGGCAACAGCTGCAATTAAATATGATGCAACCACCAGAACGTAATCATAATTCCCTATCATCTTCATTGAATATTACCTTGCAAGCCATTTGCTAAAAAACTTTATTTGATTCTATTTTAAAAACCTCTATTATTTGTTTCAGGATTGTAAAAACTTCGTAATTATTAATTTACACACAGGATTATTTGTGCATATTGCTATTCTTGAAGATGATGTCTCTCTCGCTGAATTTATCAGTATTTGCCTGTCCTCTTCTGGCCACAGCTGTAAAATATTTATCACCGGACAGGACTTCATAGACAATATACCAACCACAAATTATGACCTCTACATCATTGACTGGGAATTGCCGGATATTAATGGTGATATTGTATTGAAATGGATTCGTGATAACTTCGGATTTCACACGCCAGTTTTATTTTCAACAAGGCATGACACTGAAACTGATGTTGTAAAAATTCTACAGCTTGGAGCTGATGACTACATCGTAAAACCACTTAAGCCACTTGTCTTAATGGCTCGTATCAATGCGCTACTACGTCGCAGCGCCCTGTATGCTAAAAAACCGAAATTTATAAGCTTAAATAACATTTATATTGATATGGATGCACGTACAGTAACTTTAAACAAACTGCCCTGCAATCTAACACCTAAGGAATTCAAGCTCACCAGTTACCTGTTCCAGAATCTTGGCACACTTATTTCAAGAGAAGAACTATTACATAAAATATGGAATACAAGCTCAAATATAAATACACGCACCATCGATATTCATATTAGTCGCATTAGAAAAAAGCTCAAACTAGATGAAGCTCATGGGTGGGATTTGCATGTTGTTTATCAAAGCGGCTATCGCCTTGAATCTTTAACCAGCAACAAAACAATACTTCAATAAAACCGATCTTCGCCCTCAGGCCGAGTTCTAAACAGGCGTAACGTCCAGAAATACTGTGGCGGGCATATCTTTACCGTTTCTTCAATTGCCATGTTCATAGTCCTGGCATCTTTCTCATCATCACCCTGTGGATAGCCCTTCATCGCAGGCATTACATAAACATTATATTTAGCCGTGTCTTTATCATAACAACTGATACATGGAAGAACATCGGCATTACAACTTCTCGCCAGCCTGCCAAGCACAGGTACTGTTGCTTTTTGAATATTAAACATTGGCACAAAGATTGATCTGTCTCTACCCAGATCTTCATCTGGCAAATAAAACATTAGCTGACCTGCTTTTACATCTTTTATTATTGGTCGTAAGCCAGCTTCTCTCGAATAAATTATCGTACCAAACCGTGTGCGGCCTTTAGCAATCAACCAGTTTGAAACCGGATTTTTTAAAACTTTAAATGGGCCTGATATTGGATACCGCATGGTGATGGCAGTTACTGCCATTTCTAATGCAACACTGTGACTGGTCATAATAATTACGGAACGACCTGCCTTCAGACTGGCCTCGATATTTTCCTGACCTTTTATAACTATTCTCTTTTCCAGCGATCCCCTGGGTGACCACCAGATCATCCCATAATGCAGGACACTACGCATCTGGGCACGGAAATGCTCTTTAATCATTGCCTTTTGCTCAGCTTCCGTTAATCCAGGAAAACATAAACGAATATTGATTTCTGCAATGCGATATCTTTTTTTATTTACCTTGAGCGCTATTTCAGCAAGCACGTCAGATATAAAACACACCAGCCTGTCTGGCAAAATAAATAAAACAAATAGAAATATAACCGATAGCCAGCTACCCCAGTAAGCTGGTTTCAGGAACGACCATTGAAATTGTGTTTTATATACCAGCTTGCTACTGCCGGCCTGATGTTTTTTCTGCATTTACTTTTTTTCTGCCACAAACATTACCTGATCACTAATACCCTTGCATGGATCACCTAGTCCATTATCTTCCCTGTAAAACACCAGTTCCATGTTGTTATACACCTCAAGCAATTCATGACGTTTTAACCTGAACGCCGGATTTGATGGCCCTCTGCCATTATTATTTTCACCACTAAATGTCTGATAAAACAAAAGCCCACCTGGCTTTATCATATCGCTGATAAAATTCAATGTTGGGCGATGCAGAAAAAAACTGACCACCACCAGGTCAAACTTATCCTGCATAACTGTTACTGCTTCAAGGTCACGTACCTCGGCATCTATACTAAGGTTATTTTGTTCCGCGTATTGACTCAGCTTACTAATTGCTACCTTTGAAGAATCCCACGCTGACACATGGTAACCTTTATTTGCCAACCAGATTCCATTAGCACCTAACCCGCAGGCATAATCCAGCGCCTGCCCGGCACCTGACAATAAATGCTGATTAAGCATTAATACATCTGCGGGTGGCTGCCCTGTGATTTCACGTGACTGATAATGCAATTCCCAGTCAGGCACTATTTTCTCCAGAAGGCTGGAGTAAACAAAACCAGCAGGGTAAATATTTCCAGTCGACCCATCAGCATAGAAATACACAATACCCATTTCGCAAAATCATTAATACTGGCGTAGTTAGCACCGACCTCACCCAGACCCGGACCCAGGTTGTTCATCGTTGCGGCAACTGCTGAAAAAGCCGTAATCTGATCTATACCACTGGCCATTAATAACAACATTATTATGACAAAAACGGCCACATAGGCAGCAAAGAATCCCCACACCGCATCCATGACAGAATTCGAAACCGGCTTATTTCCAACTTTAACCACGACCTGCGCACTCGGATGCACCAGCCTGACAAGTTCTCGCATTCCCTGCTTTAATAGCAGTAGCACTCGTATTACTTTCATGCCGCCACCTGTCGAACCGGCACAGCCACCAATAAAACTGGAAAACAATAATAAAACCGGAAGAAATCCTGGCCAGAGATAAAACTCTGACATGGTAAAACCCGTGGTTGTTCCAATCGATATCGCATGAAACACACCCTGTCTTAATGCACTATCAAGATCACCATAGGTATGATTGTAATAAAGGTAGGAAACACAAATAATGGCGATTAAAAACAATACTCGCAAATAAGTAACAAATTCAGCATCGGATGAATAAGTTTTAAAATCCCAGCGCCTGAAGACAATAAAATGCAAAGCAAAATTTGCCCCACCTAGAATCATAAACACCATTGCCGTTGCTTCTACCCAGACACTGTCAAAATAACCAATGCTGGCATCATGGGTTGAAAATCCGCCAATGGCGACGGTTGAAAAACTATGTGACACCGCATCAAACGGTGACATACCTGCAAGCCAGTAGGATACTGCACAGGCAATGGTCAGGCTTAAATAAATATACCAGAGTGCTTTTGCAGTTTCGGTAATTCGTGGCGTTAACTTATTATCTTTTACCGGCCCGGGTGTTTCTGCACGATATAACTGCATACCACCGATACCCAGCATTGGTAAAATCGCTACAGCAAGAACAATAATTCCCATACCACCCAGCCACTGCAACTCCTGTCGATAAAACAAAATGGAATGGGGCAGACTATCAAGCTCGGTCAGAACCGTTGCACCTGTGGTAGTTAAACCTGATATCGATTCAAATACTGCATCGGCAACACTGATTTCCAGCGCCTCATACCAGATAAAAGGCAAGGCGCCCGAACCACCCAGTACAAACCAGAATAAAACCACGACGACAAATCCATCACGTAATCGCAGGTCTTTTTTCTCATTTCTAACTGGTAACCATAACACGAGCCCGGCCACTAACAGGCTCAGGTAACTGTAAAAAAATGCCTGGGATGTACCTTCCTGGTACCAGAAATCAATGATCATCGGCGGCAATGATGTCATGCTGAATAACATGACCAGGATTCCAATGATGCGCTGTATAACTTTAAAATGCACGATTAGATAAAGGTTACGCCAACCTGGAAAAGTTTTTCGACTTCATGAATTTTCTTTTTATCCACCAAAAAGAGAACCACATGATCTTCTGCTTCTATGTATGTAT
>JAOUQA010000016.1 GCA_029879605.1 Gammaproteobacteria bacterium | reverse complement strand
CAAATGGTGATGTTCATTTGCGACTGGAAGGTCATGCTGATGAACGCGGTACACGGGAGTATAATATCGCCCTGGGCAATCGCCGTGCACAAGCAGTACGACGTTTGATATTATTACAGGGGGCTTCAGCATCGCAGATCACAGTGATTAGTTATGGTGAAGAGAAACCTGTTGCTTTGAATCATGATGAGGAAGCATGGCGCTTAAACAGGCGCGTGGAACTCATTTATGAACTGAATTAGTTTTTTGGGGTATGCATATGCATAAATTAACATCTGTAAGCACTGGTCTGCTTGCTTTGTTCATGGGTTTTATCTCTTCGGGTCATGCCGCTTCTGTTGAGGACAGGCTTGATCGGCTTGAAAAAATGATGGGCAACCAGGTGTTAATGGAGCAGGTGCAGCAAATGCAGCTGATTCAGCAGGAATTGACCGAGTTAAGGGAGCTGGTTGAAGGCCAGGAACACCAGCTGACCCTGATTAAACAAAGGCAACGTAATCTATACCAGGATATGGATCGGCGTTTGCAGGATCTTGAAGCCGGTTCGGTACGTGTGCCAGCTGGTAATGGTACTGTTCCAGGTATTCCGGGATCCAGTGTGCCTCCACCGGTTGTGCCTGGAGAGGCCGGTCCCACAAAGCCTGGTTCAGAAGCCGCACCACTTACAGATGAATCAAATACTGATACTGACGGTAAAGAGGTTTATAACCAGGCTTTCAATATTCTGAAAGATGGCGATTATCCAAAAGCGATTAAGCAATTTCAATCATTCATGACAAGCTATCCTGACAGTCGTTACGCTGTTAATGGACAATACTGGTTAGGGGAGGCTTATTATGCCTCGCGTGATTATAAGTCTGCCCTGGGGGTATTCCAGGCTATTGTTGAAAAACACTCGGAGAGTTCCAAAGCGCTGGATGCAGAGCTCAAGATTGGTTATACCTACTATGCCATGAAGGACTGGAAAGCCGCCCGTGAGGCGCTGGAAGGACTTATTAAGAAGCATCCAGATGCAACACGTAGTGTTGAGAAAGCCAGGAAGCGGCTCGATCGCATGAAGAGGGAAGGTCGCTAGTAGCGGCTGTCGACGGCAACTGGTCGTCGGGGAATGTTTTAATGTCTTCAGAATTACCACGGCTACGTATTACCGAGATATTTTTTTCACTACAGGGAGAATCATCCCTGGTGGGTTATCCAACCGTTTTTATACGCCTGACCGGCTGCCCTTTGCGCTGCGGCTATTGTGATACAGCCTATGCCTTTACTGGGGGTGAATGGATGACGGTGCAGTCAATTTTGCAGCAGGTTAAACAATACCAGACGCCTTATGTCTGCGTCACCGGGGGTGAACCACTGGCACAGAAAGACTGCCAGGTTTTACTGACAGAGTTATGTGCTAATGATTACCAGGTATCACTGGAAACCAGTGGAGCCCTGCCTGTTTCGGCTGTGGATCATCGTGTCAAAAAGATCATGGATCTAAAAACCCCCGGATCTGGTGAAGAATCCCGAAATCTGTATGAAAATATTGATGCTTTAACATCCGGTGATGAAGTTAAATTTGTCATTTGTCATCGAGAGGATTATGAATGGGCAAAATCACTACTGGATCAGTATGAGCTGACGGCTAAATGCGGTGTTCTATTTTCACCGGTACAGGGAGAACTGTCACCGACAGAGCTGGCTGAATGGATTTTACAGGATCAGTTAGCGGTCAGGTTCCAGATCCAGTTACATAAGCATCTGTGGAGCAATCAGCCGGGTAAATAATGAGTGAGTTACCGAAAAAAGCTGTGATCCTGTTGTCAGGTGGCCTCGATTCTGCCACAACCCTGGCCTGTGCCAGGAGTGACGGCTTTCAATGTTATGCCCTGAGTTTTGATTATGGCCAGCGACACAGGGCCGAGCTGGATGCTGCGCAACGGGTTGCTAGGTCACTGGGGGTCGAGCAGCATAGAACCCTGAATCTTGATCTGGGTGTGCTGGGTGGATCAGCTTTAACCGACATGTCCATAGATGTGCCCGATCATGCTTCAGAGGGAATTCCTGTGACCTATGTGCCGGCAAGAAATACTGTATTTTTATCCTATGCCCTGGCCTGGGCGGAAATTCTCCAGGCAGATGATATTTATATTGGTGTCAACGCGGTCGATTACTCGGGCTACCCGGATTGTCGTCCTGAGTATATTAAGGCCTATACCACTATGGCCAACCTGGCTACAAAGGTGGGTGTAGAAGGTCATAAAATTCAGATACATACACCTTTAATTGATCTGACTAAAGCGGAGATTATTCGCCTGGGCACTGAGAAAGGGGTTGATTATTCGCAAACTGTCTCCTGTTATGCAGCAGATCAGGAAGGTAAAGCCTGTGGTGTCTGTGATTCTTGTCGATTGAGAGCCAGGGGGTTTGAGGAAGCGGCGATGCCAGATCCAACATACTATCAGGCAGGTTAGTTTGCAGTGAATATATGTGTTTATTTGAGGCAGGGATATTCAGTTCACAAAATTGTTCATGCTATTGAATAGAATAGTGTTTTCCGGGGGGGGGTTACAATACGGGTTATCGTAAAAATACGGAAAATTACTCGTGTTTGTTCACCCGTATGTGACTTGTTTTTCTCAGAATTTCAGGTAGTATACGCGCCTTCTTATAAATCGTTGGAAGTGGTATTTTTCGCTACGCGGTTGTGTCCCTTCGGGACAATATGATTCGCGTGTCGTCTTTACACGCAAAAACGGGTCATTAGCTCAGTTGGTAGAGCAGTGGACTTTTAATCCATTGGTCGAAGGTTCAAGTCCTTCATGACCCACCATATTCAAAAAAGCCTGGACTGGTTCCAGGCTTTTTTTTGCTGATTCTAAGGCAAAAAAAAGCCCGGATATTGCTCCGGGCTTTTTTGTTTCCATAAGAAACCGGGTATATTACATGCGAATACCAGGGCCATTTAATGGAAGATCATTGCTCATGTATGTGTGGAAGTATTCCAGTGCACGATACTCCCTGCTTTGAGCTTTGAATGGTTTAGCACGAACCTGCTTGTTACAACCGCCGTAACGACGATGCAGGGTACCCATGCCGTCACCACCTTTATCTGCTACAGACCATTTATTACGGTAAACAGGAAAATGAGTAGTTTGACCCAGTCCTGTGCTCAGGATATTGGCACGAATTTTCTTGGCTGGATTGTTGTAATGGCAATCAGCGCAAGACATATTTAATTGGCCGCGTTTGGCATAGAAGAATCTTTTGCCTTCGTTATACCATTTCATGGATTCAGCGCTACTGTCAATTTTTACATTGCCTTTTTTGCCGCGTGACTGGTAGGCAATATATGCACCCAGGTGAGTGATTGGGCCTTTTTTATATTTTAAAGGCTCTTCACCATTTTTCTTGCGGCAATCATTTATGGCCAGTTCAAGTGTAATAACTTCATTACGCTTTTTATCAAAGTAAGGATAGTTTTGTTTTATACCTGACTTGGCTTTTGGAAAGCAGCTTGCATAGGTTTTGCCATTTTTGAATGGTTTGTTAAACAGAGCTTCACCCTTATCGACATAAATTTCATAAGGAGGAAATTCTTCAAATGCTTCCCATTGGTCACGGGATGTTTTGTCAACAGCGTATACGCCATTACCAAAATCATCCATGGCTATGTTGGGGAACAGTTTGGTATAGTGGTCTCTGAAATTTTTCAGATCCTGCTCCGGGCTAGCGGCGATGCTTAGCATTGGTGCAGCTAGCATACTTAGCGTAGTAAAAATAACTGCTATTTTTTTCATGGTACGGTACCTTTATAGTTGTCTGTAAGAAAGTATGGTTACTTTATTTTTGATTCAATTGAATCACTCTTACCTTTGTTATCAACCCAGCTTATTTTCAAAGTATCTCCAGACTTACCGCCAGAGAATTTGAAAGATAAATAAGGGTTTTTAGAGACAGCTGTACCCCATTGTGCAGTTAACACATTATTACCATTATGCTCACAGGTGACTTCCTGAATGAAATGTGCAGGAATCATCTGATTAGTTTTTTTATCTTTACGCAGTCCAGTTTCCATTGGGTGATTAATCAGTGTTTTTACCACTGTTACACCGCTGGTTGTCTTAGCGCGTACTTTAATTGAATTTGCCATAATTTTTTCCTCGAAATCTTTATTAACCGCCGCAGCCGCCGATTGTTACTTTAACTTCTTTCGTGCTGGAATAGAGTTTTCCACCTGCTTTTACAACAGCAATCACATCAGATGTTTTACCCATTTTTATACGGGTTGAAACATAGCCTTCTGTGTTGCTGCCCATGTTAAAGTTTGCTGCGAGAGGCGCTGCATTATTTGGGACCAGAATACTGATGGATTCAGTACCTTCAATTTTGCTGGTTACCGTAATTGGTACAACTGCACCATTTTCAGCAATGTCAGGTGCTTTTAAGTTAATGTCACCACTATTTGCCATTGATGAGCTGCCTAGTACAGCATTTACTGCAGCGTTTACATCTTTAGCTTCAAAAGCACTTTTGGGCCATGCAGCTAATACTGCACGAGGGGTCAATAAACCTGCGCCGACTGCAACACTAATAGCACCTGCAGTGGCAGAGGTTTTGAGGAATGATCTACGATTTGTATTCATTGGTTAATACCTTAAATTCTTTTATAGAGTGTGGATAAATTCAACAACCTTATCAATCTCATTTTTGGACATGATTTCATGAGGTCCAAAAGGAGGCATTATCGTATTTGGGTTGTTTTTCTGTGGATTAGAAATTTGATCTTTCAGGACGTTCTTATCAGGAAAGCGAGCTTTCATAGCGACCAGTGGTGGACCAATATTTCCGGGTAAACTGCCACCTTCTATCTGGTGACATGCCAGGCAATTGCCTTTTTTACGATCAAAGGCAATCTTTTTACCCTCTTCAACCGCCGATGAGCCAGCCTGACTCATAGATGGAATTGAGAGGGAGAGACTACCTAACACGACAGCGATTGCAGTCGCTGTTGATATGGTGATTGCGGTATGCCGCATAATGCACACTCCTCATTCTTTATTTGCGTGGATAGTTAATGTACTAATTCTTAAGAGATGTAGCGCCCTGAAATGTTCCCTGTTAATTATTATATTACTGCCGTTTTTGATTACGACATTGTTCCCTGTTTTCCGAGCACATATATCAGATAATTGTGCTTAAGATTTAGTGCCTAATAGCATACCCATTGTAATAGTTAAGGCAAGTAAAAAATGTATAAAATGATGTTTGTTAGTGGCTTCTAATATTAGTTAGATCTAATTTACTGGGCTTGTTCTTTAGTGATTTTACCGAGTAATTCATTTTTTCTTGAAAGTAAGCGCTGCCTTGTATTGTTATCAAGTACCTCCTGTTTCAGCGCGTAGTCAATTTGTTGAGCTGCCAGTTGTAAATAGCCTTCAAGTTCATATTGTTTGCTGGTTGCTTCAAGGGCGGCAGTAATCTGACCGTTGGTATAATAAGTTTGCGCCAGAATCTGGAATATCTTTGGGTGTCGTTTTTTCTGTAACTGCTGTTTCAGTATTTTTTTAGTTTCTTCGTACTGCTTAAGCTGATTGAGTATTAATGCATAATGAACTGTGACTGGTAGATAGTTAGGGTATAGCTGGGACAGTTGCCTGAGAACATTATAAGCCTGCTGGTTCTGCTGGCTGGTTTCATATGCTTTTGCAAGTGCCAGTTGAAACCAGAGATGATCATGTCGCTTAATCAGGCGATTTAGGATCTTGATGGCTTTTTGTGAGTCTCCCTGTTCGATGTAGGCAATAGCCAGGGTGTACTGGCTGGCCAGTGTCTGCTTTTTAGTATCCAGCTTTTCAATGTAAGTAATTAACTGGTTAAGAGACGAGGCGGTTTTGACAAGTATTCGTGCCTTGGTTAGCTGGAAATCAAGACTGTCATCAGGTAGTTGCTTATCATCACTCTGAAGACGATTCTGAGCTTCAGCAACCCTGGTGGAGTTTAGTGGATGAGTACGCAGGTATTCCATCTGTGACAGGATATTGTTTGAACTGGCTTCTTTTAATAGTGTGCCAAAAAATTCTGACATGCCTTGAGGGTTAATATGTGCTTCTCTGAGTATTTGTATGCCAATTCGGTCAGCTTCATGTTCATTATGCCGAGTAAAGTTAATCTGGGACTGCATGACAGCAGCAGAGCTGCCATAGAGTACGGCTGCACCAGCTTGAGGGTTCTGGGTACTCAGTAGAATGCCGGCAATAATGGTGGCAAACATGGCTGCCAGTGAAACTGATGATTCTGTCATTGCCCTGGCAAGGTGACGCTGGGTGACATGGGTAATTTCATGGGCCAGTACCCCTGCCAGCTGGCTTTCATTATTGGCTTTTAAAATTAAACCTGTATGTATACCTATATAGGCGTCTGGTCCCGCGAAGGCATTGATTGAAGGTATGTTTAGAATAAAGAACTTAAACTGTTTGTCCGGCTGGTCACTATGGGATACCAGTTTTTGTCCCAGTGCATCGAGATATTCATTGACCAGCAAATCATCAACAAAAGGGACATTGGCTTTCAGGGTTTTGAAGAAATGTTTACCCATCAGGTGTTCTTCGTGAGGGCTGATTTCTTTTTGTGTAGGGTCACCAAGGCTGGGCAACTCGGCATTAACAGGTGTTATGCAGAACAGTAAAAATACCAGGTACCAGCCAGAGAGTTTTTTCATTGAAATGTTTGAGTAGATGAAGCAGCTTCAGTTCTTGCAATATTAGCTTTTTTTATATGAACCACGCAAAAAAAGGCCACACTATTATAGTGTGGCCTTTATATAACAATATGTATCTAACGAAAGATTAGATAAATAATGATTGTGTCGCGTCGTCTGACTCTTCAAAGTAAGTTGCGGCACCAACATAGTCAACACCGTCAATAAATACATTTGGATTGTAGCCAAACAGTTCTACAGTCATCTGACAGGCAAGGAATTTAACTTCCGCTTCCTGGCATAGATCACGTAATTCAGCAATGGTTGCAACACCGCAGTTAGAAATTGTTTTCTTCATTAGTGTTGTAGCAATGCTGTCCATGAAAGGAACATTCCACATAACATTAGGGATTTTAGGACCGAAGTCGATTTTGCGTAACCATTTTGGACCCATAGGCATTTTCATTGGCATTGAAGGATTACCGGTAGGGGTTACTTTCAGGGCGCTGGTATCTTTTAACAATAAATTCAGTCCGTAGAAAGTAAAAAATACTGAACATTCCATACCCAGGGCAGCAGCTGTGCTAGCCAGGATAAATGGGGGGTATGCCCAATCCAGCGTGCCTTTGGTTGCAATAATGGTCAGCTTGCGTTGATCACCACTCATTGTACATTTCTCCTGTATTAAAAAGGTCAGCTAAGGCTTACGCTGATGCAGTCAGATGCCAACTGATGACCTGTAAAAAATTAAAATAATAAAAAGTTAGTCGGTTGTATTATTTTTCAATCTAAACCTTACCTTTTTATGTAAATAAAAGGCAAGCTTTATGCAAAAAAAATTCTTTATTTAGCCCCGAGGTGGAGCATTCTACCTTTATATTTTGAGAATAAAAAGCCCTGATTCAATTAACTAAGTAACTGATAAATAAGTAAATAATAATATGGTTATTAATGCGGGTGAGGGGCTTGGTCATAGAGAAACAATTTTATATTAACAGATACTAATTTAGGGCAAAAACAGGCTGGTTTTAATGATAATCAATATGTATAATTCATTGCGAATATTATCAAATTCTAATATAGATAGAGGTGAATTGTGTATTCAATTAAAGAAATGGATGTGCATGCATTAAAAGACCTGATAGATCAGGGTAAAAATGTAAGATTGATTGACGTGCGCAGTATTGCTGAAATGTCAGCGGGTATTATTCCTAATGCTGAAAAGCTGCCTTTGCATACGCTGCCAGCACGTTTGCATGAAATCAATAATGATGACCATTGTGTACTTTATTGTCGAAGTGGTGCCCGATCTGCACAGGGGGTTGGTTTTATGGCAGCCCAGGGTTTTGACAATGTGTTTAATCTGCGTGGTGGCATTATGGCCTGGCAGCAATCAGGTTTGCCACTGGTCGCCTGATTTTAAAAACAGGTATCATCCCTTCAGGTTATTAAAAAGCCCGACCAGGATTTCTGGTCGGGCTTTTTTTTGGCTATTTTCGAAACAAAAACATTAATAATTTAGCATAAACTGATATGTGTCATGTCTTTGTGAATTACTGTTCATATAGCCATTTTTAAGTAGTTATTTATTTGCTAATTCAATTAATCTGGTCTACATAAGGGGCAATCGCTCATGCTTTCTAGTGTTTTGTCGATTGTTCAACAAGTAGGTTTTTTTATATCTGTTTATGCAGGTAAAACAAAATGCAGGGAGCTTTACTTTTATATAATGATGCGTAATTAATACGCACACTTCCAATTGAGGATACACAATATGTCACAAGGTTTTAAAAAATCCTTAATCGCTTTATCAGTGTCGGGTCTTTTAATGTCTCCGCTTGCTCAAGCGACCAATGGCTATTTTGCCCATGGTTACTCCACTAAAGAAAAAGGCCTGGCGGGCGCAGGTGTTGCCCATTCGCAGGATGCACTGGCATCAGCTACTAACCCTGCCGGTCTGGTGAATGTCGGTGAACGTATGGATATGGGTGCTGCTTTGTTTAACCCTAACAGAGAATATTCAGTTAGTGGAACACCTGCGGGAGGCCCTTTAATTCTTAATGGTGGAGTTCCAGGAACTAATGAAAGCTCGCATGATGTTTTTCTAATTCCTCATTTTGGTTATACCATGAAACTGGATGATACAAGTGTATTTGGCATCGCAGCTTATGGTAATGGTGGAATGAATACCGATTATGAAAACGTTGCTCCACCAGCGGGTTTTCCGACTCCTTCAGGTACATTTGGTGCAGGTGCTGCGGGTGTTGATTTAAAGCAGTTATTTATAAATGCAACTTATGCTAAAACACTGGATGATAAGCATTCAGTGGGTGCTAGTGTGATTTTTGCTTATCAGATGTTCAAAGCTCATGGCTTAGCTTCTTTTGGTGGCTGGGGAGGCGGTGGTTTTGATCTCTCTACTGATGATGCTAACTTGTCAGACAGAGGCGATGATACCTCTATGGGTTTTGGCGCTAAACTAGGCTGGCAGGGTAAGGTAACTCCTGAGGTTACTCTGGGTGCGTCTTACCAGACTAAAATGGCTATGAGTGAGTTTGATAAATACAAAGGTCTGTTTGCCGAGCAGGGTGATTTCGATATTCCAGCAACCATGATTCTTGGTGCTGCCTGGGATATTGATGATAAGCGCAAGTTAGTCGTTGATATACAGCAGATTTATTATAGTGATGTTGCTTCGATTGGGAATCCAATGATGCCAAATTTAGGTATTTGTCAGCTAGGGGGCAATAATCAGGACCCTAATTGCTTAGGTGGCTCTAATGGTGCCGGTTTTGGTTGGGATGATATGACGGTTATCAAGCTGGGTTATGAATGGTTGCAGAATGATATGACTTTGCGTGTTGGTTATAGCCAGGGGGATCATCCAATATCTGACTCTGAGGTAATGTTTAATATTCTTGCTCCAGCAGTTATAGAGCAACATTTAACATTTGGCATGACTATGCCAATGGGGTCAAATAATGAACTAAGTGTTGCAGCAATGTATGCATTTGAAGGAGATGTTTCAGGTCCTAATATGTATGACGGTATGGGAACTGGTCAGCGAGTTGAGTTAGCAATGGATCAGTTTGAAATACAGGCTTCATATACCATGAAGTTCTAATTCAAGCTTCATCTTGAAATAAAAAAGCCGTGCTTAGCGCGGCTTTTTTTGGTTTGAATAACTTAAATTAGAAATCACTAATATTTTGTTATGAAAAGATTCTAAAAAAATGAATAAATCGATTCTTATAGATATAGAAAAAATATATTACAAATTACATTGACAATAATTTTCCCCGAGGTTAGTTTCTTATCCCACTAAAATAATAATTACATTTAGTATCCATAAGTTGATGGTTGTTGTTTAAAAAAACTAAACGGGAGTTTAAAAGATCAAAATGAAGACAAAAACATTATATTCTTATATTTTAATGATGGCAGTGGCTATGGGCGCCTCTGTTGCACAGGCAGCGGATAAATATCTGCCATTTTCACTGGGTTCAGAAAGTGCAGGTAGCATTGCTGATCAACTGGCACCTACAAAAGCAGCACTGGAAGCGAATGGTTTTGTAATTGCAGGTGAGTATTCACCTTACGATGGCGCCCACATTGTTGTGGTAACTAACGATGAGCTGAAGGCGGCTGCTAAAGGTAATCGTGGTGGTTATATTGCGGCTCAGCGTGTATCACTCACTGAAATGGCTGGTAAGGTTCAGGTTTCATACACCAATCCTTTCTATATGGCTAAAGCTTACCGTATTGCTTCTGAACTGAAAGCAACATCGGCTGCTCTGCAGACAGCACTGGGTCATGTTAAAGACTTTGGTCCAGATGAAGGCCTGACAGTTAAAAAACTGGGTAAATACCATTACACATTTGGTATGGAATACTTTGATGAGCCACTGAGCCTGGCTAATGCGGGTAGCCGTGATGCACTGGTAAATACCATTGAGAAAAACCTGGCCGCTAATAAGGGTGGAGCTAGCAAAGTTTATCGCATCGATATTCCAGGTACGACTCAGACTCTGTTTGGTATTGGTATGAAAGCGCCTAACGAAGGTAAAAAATACATGGACGAAGGTTTCATCATGAGTGAAATCGATTTCAAACCAACTCGTTCAACTGCGCACCTGCCTTATGAGATCCTGGTAAATGGCAATGAAGCTGAAGCATTACATGCACGTTTCCGTATTGCTATTAACTTTCCAGATCTGAGCATGATGGGTGACAACAGCTTTATGAATATTATGTCTACTCCTGATGCTATTCGTGATGTATTGACTAATGTTGCTGGTGGTCAGGTCAGCGATAGCGATTTCTAAGCGAAGGTCGGATACAGTACTTTAAAAGCCCCGGCCAGATGGTCGGGGCTTTTTTTATGGTCGGGATGTAAGCTTGAAATGTTTGAAAAAACACCAGTTTGGCTGGTTTTTGGTAAATACAACATTGAGTGATGCGTTCAGTGATTGAGGATGACCCGCGAAGTTTTTTAATGTAAACTGCTTGGCTCGAAAAATCCTGTCAATTTATCAAAAGTACATGATTTTTAAGGTATTTTAGACTCATTTAAAGGTTTGGAGACATTAAGGTGGAATTAACCGGTGCTGAAATAGTTGTTCAATGTCTGATCGAAGAGGGTATTGATCACGTTTTTGGTTATCCAGGCGGAGCCGTACTGCATATTTATGATGCTTTTTATAAGCAGGATGCAGTCAAGCATGTACTGGTACGACATGAGCAGGCAGCAACTCATGCAGCAGATGGCTATGCTCGTAGTACTGGGAAAGCTGGTGTCGTGCTGGTGACTTCAGGCCCGGGTGCGACCAATGCGGTGACAGGTATAGCAACAGCATATATGGATTCCATACCGATGGTGGTGCTCACGGGGCAGGTTCCCAAGCCATTGATTGGTAATGATGCATTCCAGGAAGTAGATTCTGTGGGTATTACTCGCCCGGTAGTTAAGCATAATTTCCTCGTTGAGGATGTTAAAGATCTGGCCTTAACCCTGAAAAAGGCATTCTACGTGGCTACCACGGGACGTCCTGGGCCAGTTGTGGTTGATATACCAAAAGATATTACCGCCCATAAAACAGAATTTTCATACCCCCGTGAAATTAAAATGCGTTCCTATAACCCGACGATCAAGGGTCATGGTGGGCAGGTTAGAAAAGCACTGGATATTATCCTGGATGCCAAAAAGCCCATGATATATACCGGCGGCGGTGTCATTCTGAGTAATGGTTCTGATGAACTGGTGAGTTTTACCCGGTCGCTGGGTGCGCCTGTCACCAATACCCTGATGGGTCTGGGTGCTTATCCATCCAGTGATAAACAGTTTGTCGGTATGCTGGGTATGCATGGAACCTATGAAGCCAATATGTCTATGCATAACTGTGATGTGCTGATTGCTATTGGTGCCCGGTTCGATGACCGTGTGACGGGCAACCTGGAGAAATTCTGTCCTGATGCCACCATTATTCATGTCGATGTAGACCCGGCATCAATTTCAAAAAATGTCAGGGTTGATGTACCGATTGTTGGTGATGTTAAACAGGTGCTGGCAGAATTTAATACCCTGCTGGAAAAGAACGAGCGTCGTCCAGATGCTGATGCGTTGAAAACATGGTGGCTGCAAATTGACGAGTGGCGTTCTCAGGATTGCCTGAAATATAACCGTGATACTGACAGTATCAAACCTCAGTACGTGGTTGAGCAATTGCATGAAGTGACCAAAGGTGATGCTTTTGTTACTTCTGATGTAGGTCAGCACCAGATGTTTGCTGCCCAGTTCTATGGTTTTGATAAACCACGTCGCTGGATTAATTCTGGCGGGCTTGGCACCATGGGTTTTGGTCTGCCCGCTGCCATGGGTGTCCAGTTTGCTCATCCCGATGAAACCGTGGTCTGTATCACTGGTGAAGGTAGTATCCAGATGTGTATCCAGGAGCTGGCAACCTGTTTACAGTATGGCTTACCTTTAAAAATTATTAATCTGAATAATCGCTATTTAGGTATGGTGCGTCAGTGGCAGGAGTTTTTTTATGAAAAACGTTATTCCATGTCATACATGGAGTCATTGCCCGATTTTGTCAAACTGGCAGAAGCCTATGGGCACGTGGGTATACAGGTAGAAAAACCTGAAGATGTACGCGGTGCTCTTGAAGAGGCCATGACCAAGTATAAAGACCGCCTGGTATTTATCGACTTTTTGACTGATCGTGAAGAGAATGTCTATCCAATGATTCCTGCTGGTGCGGGTCTGAATGAAATGATTTTGATATGAATAAGAAACATATTATTTCTATATTGCTGGAAAATGAATCCGGTGCGCTTTCCCGAGTAGCAGGTCTGTTTTCAGCACGTGCCTACAATATTGAATCACTTACAGTGGCACCAACGGATGATGAAACATTGTCGCGTATGACACTGGTGACTTCAGGTACTGAAGAAATTGTTGAGCAGATAATGAAACAGCTCAATAAGTTGATCGATGTCGTGAAATTGATTGATTTAACTGAGAATGAGCATATCGAACGTGAATTAATGCTGGCCAAGGTACAGGCAACGGGAGAGGCTCGCAGTGAAGTAAAAAGACT
>JAOUQA010000251.1 GCA_029879605.1 Gammaproteobacteria bacterium | reverse complement strand
AGCTTCATGAGCAAATGGAAGCACAATTAGGCAAAGTAATCTCTACCGACTCAGAAATACAATTCTCTTGGTTTGAAATTACTAATGATTCAAAACAACCTATAAAACTCGAGAGCACAACAAGTAATAAAATAACCTCATATATTCTTATGATCATATTAGTATCTATTTTATTGTTTGCTCTAATTGGTTTTATTTTTAGTATTAATTGGTTATTTAATTGAAAATTACATCTAATACAACATTTGGGGTCAGAGTAAAAACTCCAAACAAATAATAATAATGTGATAGTCTAGCTCAATAAATCAAACCATGATCAAGGATGAGAAATGACCCGTTTACCACGTTTATCAATACCTGGCATTCCGCAACATATTATTCAACGAGGCAATAATCGCCAGGTATGCTTTGCATCCGAAGATGACTTTACAGCTTATGCTCACTGGCTAGAAGAAAGCGCAAAAAAATACCAGTTTAAAGTTCATGCATGGGTGTTTATGACAAATCAAGGTTAAAGGTGCCGGAGGGATTAAAAAATGATCAACAATAGCGACTGGTTAAAGATTAATCCCTCCGGCACCTTTATAATAGTTCTTATAAGAAACAAAGGAGGCTGTAATGAAAAAGATTGTTTTAGTTTTATTTGTTTTGCTATTCTGTCCTAATGTTAACGCTGAAGAATCAAAAAAAAGCGATTACGAAATAGCTTTTCAGGATGGAGGAATATATGCTCTGGCCGACAACTTCGAAAATAACATTCAATTTGCATATAAAATACTGATAAAGATAGAAAAACTACAAGGTGATGAAATAGAGGAAGTCAAAGACATATTGATCAATTCGATTAATTCAAACCTGAGCACTCTTGGACATATGGCTGAGGATATTGAAAAGAAAAGTGGAGTTTCACAACAACTTTACGAGCACCTAAAAAAAGAAGACGAAAGAATGGGTAAAGTGTTTGAAAAATCCCTCGGCAGCAAAAGAGCCTCTGAGTTATCTGACAAAGTAGAAGCAGACTCAGAGAAATTCTGGAAGAACTTAAAAAAAGATCGAAAAGAAAAAAAGTGGGACGATAAATACCCAAACGAAAAAGCAAAGGCTTTCATGGAAAAGCAAATAGAATTAGCACTGGCTAAACTTATCAGGCATGGAAACATATTTCAGATAGAGTAAAAAACTACATAATCAAAAGGTGCCGGAGGGATTAAAAAATGATCAAGGTAACATTTGGGGTCAGAGTAAAAACTCCAAACAAATAATAATAATGTGATAGTCTAGCTCAATAAATCAAACCATGATCAAGGATGAGAAATGGCCCGTTTACCACGTTTATCAATACCTGACATTCCGCAACATATTATTCAACGAGGCAATAATCGCCAGGTGTGCTTTGCATCCGAAGATGACTTTACAGCTTATGCTCACTGGCTAGAAGAAAGTGCAAAAAAATACCAGGTTAAAGTTCATGCATGGGTGTTTATGACAAATCATGTGCATTTATTAGTCACGCCATCTTGTGAGACTGGCGTATCAAATATGATGCAAACATTGGGCAGAAAATATGTTCGTTATTTTAACTCTATTTACAAAAGAACAGGCACTTTATGGGAGGGTCGATTTAAATCTTGTTTAATAGAAGAAGATAACTATCTCTTGTTGTGTCAACGGTATATAGAACTAAACCCTGTCAGAGCGAACATGATTGAACATCCAGCAGATTATCGTTGGTCAAGCTTTCATGCAAATGGGTATGGCCAAAAAGCCAAACTATGGACTGCTCACCCGCTGTATCTTCAATTAGGGAAATCAGTTATCGAAAGAACAAAAGCGTATCGGGAGTTATTTGTTGGTCATTTAGATAAGTCAATAATTAATGAAATTCGCGATGTTTCTAACCAGGGTATGGTCTTAGGTAGTGAACAGTTCAAAAAACAAATAGAAATGCTATCAGGTAGGCGAACATCAATACTAAAAAGAGGACCGAAACCTAAGACTGAAGTGCTTGTATAGAGTTTTTACTCTGATCTTCCCTCAAAATTTCGGACATATTAATTAAGCAACAGCATTTATTCTTTCATAATCTAATGGCGTTTGATAGCCTAATGTTGAATGAATGCGTTTCCGGTTATAGTAAATCTCAATATATTTAAAAATCTCCTGCTTTGCTTCACGCAGTGAAGTAAAACAACTATCTCGCACCAGTTCTTCTTTCAATGTATGGAAGAAGCTTTCCGCTACAGCATTATCCTGGCACTCACCTTTACGACTCATACTGCATATCATGTCATGCGCTTGCAGCTTATTTCTATAAGCTTCTGCAGTGTATTGGCTGCCCTGATCGGAATGAACCAATACACCTTTAGGTGTGCCTCTTTGTTCAATTGCCATGTTTAGTGCATCTATCACTAACTGGCCATTAATGCGCGCACTCATTGCCCAACCAATAATAGCCCGTGAATAGAGATCCACCATCACTGCGAGATATAAATATCCCTGGCGTGTCGGTATAAAGGTTATATCTCCTGCCCATTTTTCATTAGGCTTATCAGCACTAAATTGCCTGGCCAGATAATTCGGTGCAGCTTGTTGCTGTTCTCGTTGTACGTACACACGCTTATGCCGTTTAGTTCGTGTTGCAGCAAGACCCGCTCTTTGCATTAAACGTTCAACACGGCCTTTGCTGATAGCGATGTCTTCACGTTTCAGCGTGGCATGTATACGTGGTGAACCATAACGGCCTTTATGAGCATTAAATATGCAATGAATCTTATTACTTAATGCCTGGTTCTCAAGTGCGCGTTTAGAGGGCTGCCTGTCACGCCAATCATAGTACCCGCCACGTGATACTTTTAGCACATGACACATTAATGAAATATCATAGTCACCAGCATATTGCTGTATAAAACCATATTTCACGGATGTTCTTTCGCAAAGTAAATGGCTGCTTTTTTTAAAATTTCTAACTCTTCCTTCAGTCGTTTATTTTCCTGTTTTAAATGACTGACTTCACTCTGCTGTTCTTTTGGAGGTCGCCCTGAGCCTTTAAATGCAGCATCACCTTTTTTGAGCAGTTCTTCACGCCACTTATAAAGTTGATTCTGGCGCACACCTAATTCTCTGGCTAACTCAACAGCTGGCTTATCTCTTGTTTCAAGCAGCTCAACTGCCTGACGCTTAAACTCTTCTGTATATCTTGTTCGTTTTGTCATGGATCACTCCTCGGGCTATTATAACCCTGTTTTTGAGTGTCCGATTTATTGGGGGAGGTTCACTCTGACCCCAAACATAAACATATAAGACTGAAGTGCTTGTATAGAGTTTTTACTCTGACCCCAAACATATAAGACTGAAGTGCTTGTATAGAGTTTTTACTCTGACCCCAAACAAAAAAGCATGTTTTTTCACTAATAGTGAAATTTGAAATACAATGCCTGTAATCAAACTCAGGGCGGGGGAATGGATTTGAATACACACACCACTAACACGGCGAGCCCGCCCGATAAAACCGAAGTTCGCCGCCTCATCGCCTTATTTGCCCTCGCCTATTTTGCCCAGGGCCTGAGCCAGGCCGGTGGACTGATTAGCCAGCCACTGAGTTATTACCTCAAAACCGGGCTTGGCCTGAGTGCCGCGGATGTCTCCAGTTACCTGGCGATTCTATCTATCCCGTGGATGATCAAACCCCTGTACGGACTGATCAGCGACTATATCCCGCTGTTCGGTTATCGTCGCCGCACCTGGCTGATGCTGGTCAACCTGATTGCCGCCTCGGGATTCCTCTGGCTGGCCGGCCTGACAGAGGTGGGCACGATTGTTACCGCACTGGTTATCACGGCTTTTGGTACAGCGTTTTCTGATGTCATTATCGATGCGCTGGTGGTGGAGAACGGAAACCGCACCGGCCAGACAGGTCGCTTCCAGGGTATG